>NZ_JBIUVJ010000037.1:0-16593 GCF_044742875.1 Pseudomonas sp. NPDC087817 | reverse complement strand
AACGACAACACCAACCAGTTGCTGATGGAAGTCATGGGCCTGCACTTGCCGGGCGCCTCGTTCGTCAACCCGAACACGCCGCTGCGTGATGCCCTGACTCGCGAAGCGGCGCATCAAGTCACGCGCCTGACCAAACAGAACGGCAACTTCATGCCGATCGGCGAAATCGTCGATGAGAAGTCGCTGGTCAACTCGATCGTCGCGTTGCACGCCACCGGCGGCTCGACCAACCACACCCTGCACATGCCGGCCATCGCCATGGCCGCGGGCATTCAACTGACCTGGCAGGACATGGCCGACCTCTCCGAAGTCGTGCCGACCCTGAGCCACGTCTACCCGAACGGCAAAGCCGACATCAACCACTTCCAGGCAGCGGGCGGCATGTCGTTCCTGATCCGCGAACTGCTCGCGGCGGGCCTGCTGCACGAAGACGTCAACACCGTGCTTGGCCACGGCTTGAGCCAGTACACCAAAGAACCGTTCCTCGATAACGGTCAACTGGTGTGGCGCGAAGGCCCGGTCGACAGTCTCGACGAAAACATCCTGCGCCCGGTCGCGCGTGCGTTCTCGGCAGAGGGCGGTCTGCGCGTAATGGAAGGCAACCTCGGTCGCGGTGTGATGAAGGTTTCCGCTGTGGCGCTGGAAAACCAGATCGTCGAAGCACCGGCCATGGTCTTCCAGGATCAACAGGATCTGGCCGACGCGTTCAAGGCCGGTCTGCTGGAAAAAGATTTTGTCGCGGTGATGCGCTTCCAGGGCCCGCGCTCCAACGGCATGCCGGAGCTGCACAAGATGACGCCGTTCCTCGGCGTGCTGCAGGATCGCGGCTTCAAAGTCGCGCTGGTGACTGACGGGCGCATGTCCGGCGCCTCGGGCAAAATCCCGGCGGCGATCCACGTCAGTCCTGAAGCTTATGTCGGTGGCGCTTTGGCGCGGGTGCAAGAGGGCGATATCATCCGCGTCGATGGCGTCAAAGGTACTTTGGAACTCAAAGTGGACGCCGAAGAATTTGCCGCGCGCGAACCTGCCAAAGGCCTGTTGGGTAACAACATCGGCAGCGGTCGCGAACTGTTCGGCTTCATGCGTTTGGCCTTCAGCTCGGCGGAGCAGGGCGCCAGCGCCTTCACTTCTGCCCTGGAGACGCTTAATTGAAACTGGCTTTGGTCGGTGACATCGGAGGCACCAACGCGCGGTTTGCGTTGTGGAAAAATCAGCAACTCGAATCGATTCAAGTGCTGGCCACGGCCGACCACGCCAGCCCGGAGGAGGCGATCAGCCTCTATCTGAGCGGGCTCGGTCTGGTGCCGGGTTCGATCGGTTCGGTGTGCCTGTCGGTGGCCGGTCCCGTGAGTGGTGATGAATTCAAGTTCACCAACAACCACTGGCGCCTGAGCCGCACGGCGTTCTGCAAAACCTTGCAGGTCGAGCAGCTGTTGCTGGTCAATGACTTCTCGGCGATGGCGCTGGGCATGACCCGTTTGCAGCCCGGCGAATTCCGCGTGGTTTGCGAGGGTACGCCGGAGCCGTTGCGTCCAGCGGTGGTGATTGGCCCGGGCACAGGCTTGGGCGTCGGCACCTTGCTTGATCTGGGTGAAGGCCGGTTTGCCGCTTTGCCGGGCGAGGGCGGTCACGTTGATCTGCCGCTGAGCAGCCCGCGTGAAACCCAACTGTGGCAACACATCCATAACGAGATCGGCCATGTCAGCGCGGAAACCGCGTTGAGTGGTGGTGGTTTGCCTCGTGTGTACCGGGCGATCTGTGCGGTGGACGGGCATGAGCCGACACTCGATACGCCGGAAGCGATTACGGCGGCAGGCCTTGCGGGTGATCCGATTGCGCTGGAAGTACTGGAACAGTTCTGCTGCTGGCTGGGGCGTGTCGCGGGCAACAACGTGCTGACCACGGGCGGGCGCGGCGGGGTTTACATCGTGGGGGGCGTGATTCCGCGCTTCGCCGATTTCTTCGTCGAAAGCGGTTTTGCCCGCAGCTTCGCCGACAAGGGTTGCATGAGCGATTACTTCAAAGGCATTCCGGTATGGCTGGTGACGGCGCCGTATTCCGGGCTTGTCGGCGCCGGTGTGGCACTCGAACAGGCTTGAGACGGAGTCGCCTTCATCGCTGGCAAGCCAGCTCCCACAGGATTGAAGACATTCTCAGGATGTGCACAAGACCTTGTGGGAGCTGGCTTGCCAGCGATGAGGCCAGAACAGACAACAAATTTCCAAGGTTGAAGATCGTTCCCACGCTCTGCGTGGGAATGCAGCCCGTGACGCTCTGCGTCACTGGACGCGGAGCGTCCCTTGATACATTCCCACGCAGAGCGTGGGAACGATCGGTCTACACATCAGGCATAATCCGCCCCAATTCCAACAACAAGGATGCCTTCGAAGTGAGCTCAGTCAACAAGTCGATATTGTTGGTCGATGACGACCAGGAAATACGCGAGTTGCTGGAAACCTACCTGACCCGCGCCGGGTTTCAGGTGCGTGCCACGGCCGATGGCGCCAGTTTCCGCCAGGCACTCAACGAGGCGCCGAGCGATCTGGTGATCCTCGATGTCATGCTCCCCGACGAAGACGGCTTCAGCCTCTGCCGCTGGGTGCGTCAGCATCCGCGTCAGGCGCAGGTACCAATCATCATGCTCACCGCCAGTTCCGACGAGGCCGACCGGGTCATCGGCCTGGAACTCGGTGCCGACGACTACCTCGGCAAACCCTTCAGCCCCCGCGAACTGCAAGCCCGCATCAAGGCCTTGCTGCGCCGCGCGCAATTCGGTCAGGAGCGCAACGGCAGTGAAGTGCTGGCCTTCGACGAGTGGCGGCTGGACATGGTCAGCCATCGGCTGTTCCACACCGACGGCGAAGAAGTGATTCTGTCCGGCGCCGACTTCGCCCTGCTGAAACTGTTCCTCGATCACCCGCAGGAAATCCTCGACCGCGACACCATCGGCAACGCCACCCGTGGCCGTGATCTGATGCCGCTCGATCGCATCGTCGACATGGCGGTCAGCCGTTTGCGTCAGCGCCTGCGCGACACCGAGAAACCGCCGCGGCTGATCCGCACCGTACGCGGCAGCGGCTACCAACTGGCAGCCAACGTGGTTGCCGGCAATGGTCACTGATTCGCTGCGCAAACTCGCGGCCAGGGTGCCGGTGCCGCGTTCGCTGCTCGGGCGGATGCTGCTGCTGACCCTGCTCGCGGTGTTGTTCGCACAGACGTTGTCCAGCGTGATCTGGGTTTCGCAACTGCGCGCCACCCAGCTCGAAGGTCTGGTCACCAGTGCCCGCAGCCTTGCCCATTCGATGACGGCCAGCGTCAGTTATTTCCGCTCGTTGCCGGTGGCTTATCGGCCGCTGGTGCTCGACCAGTTGCGCAGCATGGGCGGCACCCGGTTCGTGGTGACGCTCAACGACAAACCGTTGGGCATGGACGTGTTGCCGGTCACGCCGCGCAAGGCTGCGGTGATGAAGGCTGTGGACGAAGTGCTGCGCCAGACCCTCGGCAATGACACGGATATTTCGGTGACATTTGTCAGCCCCGAGGACCTGCGGATTTTCAATGCCGGGTTGAAACTCGATGAATTGCCGCGCTCTTGGGCGCATTACGCGCTGACGCTGGAACCGGTAAACCCGCCAGTGCTGGTCACGCAAATTCAGATGGCGCCGGGCGAATGGCTGTACATCGCATCTTTGTTGCCGGAACCGTACACCAGTCTTGAAGAGCAAGGCCTGCCCTCGCAGCAGGTGTGGTTCATCGTCCTCACCAGTGGATTTTTGCTGCTGTTCATTGGTCTTTTGGTGCACTGGCAGAGCCGGCCGCTCAAGCGTCTGGCGCGGGCCGCACGCGACATGTCGCTGGGCGCCGACGTCGAGCCAGTGGCCGAGGGTGGCGGCAGTGAAGTGGTCGAAGTGGGCCGTGCGTTCAACACCATGCGCGAACGCATCAGCCGTTACCTGACCGAGCGCAGCCAGTTGTTCAGCGCGATCTCCCATGACCTGCGCACACCGATCACCCGCTTGCGCTTGCGCGTCGAGCTGCTGGAAGACGAAACGCTGCAAGCTAAATTCGGCCGTGATCTGGATGAGCTGGAACTGCTGGTTAAAGGCGCGTTGCAGTGCGTGAAAGACACCGATATCCACGAGAACATCGAGCCGGTGGATTTGAACCATGTGCTCGACTGCCTCGTCGAGCCGTATCTGGCGCCCAACGGCAATGGACGCGTGACGCAGCAGGGGCGGGCGTTGGCCGCGTATCCGGGTAAGCCTTTGGCGCTGAAGCGTTGCATTGGCAACTTGATCGACAACGCGCTGAAGTACGGGCAGAACGCGCATTTGCATATCGATGACGATGAGAGTGCGTTTGTCCTGCACGTCGATGATGAAGGGCCGGGGGTGCCGGAGCAGCGGCTGGAACAGGTGTTCGAACCGCATTTTCGCTTGGCGGGGCAGCAGCAGGGGTATGGGTTGGGGTTGGGCATTGCGCGCAACATTGCTCATAGTCATGGCGGCGAAGTGACCTTGCAGAATCTGCGTGAGGGTGGTTTGCGCGTGACCCTGCAACTGCCGCGTTCGGCGGATTGAGGCGGAAGAGCCCCTCACCCTAGCCCTCCCGAAACGTCGGACCGCCCGGAGGGAGAGGGAACCGATTGGGGGATGCTGGATAAATACGCCGACCTGAAAGTGTTGCGCCGAATCCATAATCGACTCGGTATTTCAGGTCGGCGGAAAGCTCATTACACCTCGATCGGCCCCCTCTCCCTTTGGGAGAGGGCTGGGGTGGGGGTTTGCTCTTTGTCACGGATCAGTGACAAAACCCGCCCCCTTCGTTACAAGCCCATCCCGACCCGTTGTTTAGACTCCCCGCAGTCATAACAACAAAAAAGGCCACCCATGGATCTCTTCCAACCCGGCTTCAGCAGTTGGCTGAACGCCCCTGCCCACCAGCAATGGCTCGCTGCCGAAGGCCTGCGTCTGCTGGATTTCGCCAAGGCATCAAAACTGCCTGAAGGCTTCGGCAACCTCGACGAGCGCGGCCGTCTGCCAGCCAACGCGCGAGCCGAAACCATGAACACCGCGCGCATGACCCACAGCTTCGCCATGGCTCATATTCAGGGCCTGCCGGGTTTTGCCGAACTGGTCGATCACGGCATCGCCGCCCTGCGCGGGCCGTTGCGTGATGCGTTGCACGGCGGCTGGTTTGCGGTCGCCGAACACCGCGACGGCAACACCGGCAAGAACGCGTATCTGCACGCCTTCGTTGCGCTGGCCGCGAGTTCCGCAGTGGTCGCGCAGCGTCCCGGCGCCCAGGCTTTGCTGGATGACGCCATCGACATCATCGACACGTATTTCTGGAGCGAAGAAGAGGGCGCCATGCGCGAATTCTTCAATCGTGACTGGAGCGAAGAGGAAGCCTATCGCGGCGCCAACAGCAACATGCACGCCACCGAAGCGTTCCTCGCCCTGGCCGATGTCACTGAAGATCCACGCTGGCTGGTGCGCGCACAACGTATCGTCGAGCGGGTGATTCACGGTCACGCTGCCGCCAACGATTACATGGTCATCGAGCACTTCGACCGCGACTGGCAACCGCTGCGCGAGTACAACCACGACAATCCTGCCGATGGATTTCGCCCCTACGGCACCACGCCGGGCCACGGCTTCGAGTGGGCGCGGCTTTTGCTGCACCTCGAAGCGGCGCGGGTCCAGGCGGGCATGCTCACGCCGGGCTGGCTTGCCACCGACGCGCAGAAACTCTTCGAGAACAACTGTCGCAACGGCTGGAACGTCGATGGTTTGCCGGGCATCGTCTACACCCTCGACTGGAACAACAAAGCCGTCGTCCGCCACCGCTTGCACTGGACGCACGCCGAAGCCAGCGCTGCCGCCAGCGCCTTGCTCAAACGCACGGGTGGTGGGCAATACGAAACCTGGTACCGACTGTTCTGGGAATTCTGCGAGGTGAATTTCATCGACCGCTGCGACGGCAGCTGGCACCACGAACTCAATCCGCAAAACCTGCCAAGTGCCGATATCTGGCCGGGCAAACCCGATCTGTATCACGCCTGGCAAGCCGTGCTGATCCCTCGTCTACCCTTGTCACCGAGTATGGCCACTGCGCTGGCGCGGCCGTCCCAGAGCGTTCCTGTGTAACCATGTGGTGACATTCGCGCGTCCCTTCGTTACCTGCGAAGGGAATCGCCCTGTTTAAACTCCTGTGCAGCGCAAGCACCAGACTTGCAATGCATAACAACAAGAAAGGTACATCTCAGATGAATGCGATTTCTCGCCTCGCTACTGTCATTTCTGTCGCCTCCCTGTTCCCGCTCGCAATTCTGCCTCTCAGTGTGTCCGCTGCCGAATCCAAAGGTTCGGTGGAAGTCGTGCACTGGTGGACGTCCGGTGGCGAAAAAGCTGCCGTTGATGTGCTCAAGGCCCAAGTCGAAAAAGACGGTTTCACCTGGAAGGACGGCGCCGTTGCCGGCGGTGGCGGTGCGACTGCCATGACCGTACTGAAAAGCCGTGCCGTGGCCGGTAACCCACCGGGCGTTGCCCAGATCAAAGGCCCGGACATTCAGGAATGGGCGTCGACCGGTCTGCTCGACACCGACGTCTTGAAAGACGTTGCCAAAGAAGAGAAGTGGGACAGCCTGCTCGACAAGAAAGTCTCCGATACCGTGAAGTACGACGGTGATTACGTGGCCGTGCCGGTGAACATTCACCGTGTGAACTGGCTGTGGATCAACCCGGAAGTCTTCAAGAAGGCCGGCATCGAAAAAGCGCCAACCACCCTCGAAGAATTCTACGCCGCCGGCGACAAGCTCAAGGCGGCGGGCTTCATTCCGTTGGCCCACGGCGGTCAGCCATGGCAGGACAGCACCGTGTTCGAAGCCGTGGTGCTTTCGGTCATGGGTGTCGATGGTTACAAGAAAGCTTTGGTTGATCTGGACAACGGCGCGCTGACCGGTCCGGAAATGGTCAAGGCCCTGACCGAGCTGAAGAAAGTCGCGACCTACATGGACGCTGACGGCAAAGGCCAGGACTGGAACCTGGAGGCGGCCAAAGTCATCAACGGCAAGGCCGGCATGCAGATCATGGGTGACTGGGCCAAATCCGAATGGACCGCCGCCAAGAAAATCGCCGGCAAGGATTACCAGTGCGTAGCCTTCCCGGGTACCGACAAGGCGTTCACCTACAACATCGACTCGCTGGCTGTGTTCAAGCAGAAAGACGCAGGCACTGCCGCGGGTCAGAAGGACATTGCCAAAGTCGTGCTGGGTGAAAACTTCCAGAAAGTCTTCAGCATCAACAAAGGCTCGATCCCGGTACGTATCGACATGTTGAACGACATGGAGAAACTCGGTTTCGACTCCTGCGCACAGACTGCAGCGAAGGACTTCCTGGCAGACGCCAAGTCCGGCGGTCTGCAGCCAAGCATGGCGCACAACATGGCGACCACGCTGGCCGTGCAGGGCGCGTTCTTTGATGTCGTGACCAACTACATCAACGACCCGAAAGCCGACCCGGCCGACACTGCCAAGAAACTGGGTGCAGCGATCAAGTCGGCTAAATAAAAGCTGGCACCCTGTCGATGATTTTTTTGTGGGAGCGGGCTTGCCCGCGATGCAGGCACCTCGGTGTGTCAGGCGAACTGCGGTGATGCCATCGCTGGCAAGCCAGCTCCCACAAAATTCCTCTCACAGGGACTGCCACTGTAGTTTTCACTCCCTGTACTGGATTTCCCCATGAGTTCTGTTGCTGTGTTCAGCAAAGCCTCGCCGTTCGATGCACTGCAGCGCTGGCTACCGAAACTGGTGCTGGCGCCGAGCATGTTCATCGTGCTGGTGGGCTTCTATGGCTACATCCTGTGGACGTTCGTGCTGTCGTTCACCACCTCGACCTTCCTGCCCAACTACAAGTGGGCCGGCCTTGCGCAATACGCGCGGTTGTTCGACAACGATCGCTGGTGGGTCGCGAGCAAGAACCTCGCGGTGTTCGGTGGCATGTTCATCGGCATCACCCTGGTGATCGGTGTGCTGCTGGCGGTGTTCCTCGACCAGCGCATCCGTCGCGAAGGCTTTATCCGCACCATTTACCTGTACCCGATGGCGCTCTCGATGATCGTCACCGGTACCGCGTGGAAATGGCTGCTCAACCCGGGCATGGGCCTGGACAAATTGTTGCGTGACTGGGGCTGGGAAGGCTTCCGTCTCGACTGGCTGATCGACCCGGATCGCGTGGTCTATTGCCTGGTGATCGCCGCTGTCTGGCAAGCCTCGGGCTTCATCATGGCGATGTTCCTCGCCGGCCTGCGTGGTGTTGATCAATCGATCATCCGTGCCGCGCAGATCGATGGCGCGAGCATGCCGACCATCTACTGGAAAGTGGTGCTGCCAAGCCTGCGTCCGGTGTTCTTCAGTGCGGTGATGATTCTGGCGCACATCGCGATCAAGAGCTTCGACCTGGTCGCAGCGATGACCGCCGGTGGCCCGGGTTATTCCTCCGACCTGCCAGCGATGTTCATGTATTCCTTCACCTTCAGTCGCGGCCAGATGGGCATGGGCTCGGCCAGTGCGATTCTGATGCTCGGTGCGATTCTCGCGATCATCGTGCCTTACCTGTACTCCGAGCTGAGGACCAAGCGTCATGACTAGTCTCGCTGCCAAACCCGCCATCAGCCTCAGTCGCATCGCGATCTACGCGGTACTGATTTTCGCGGTGTTCCTCTATCTGGTGCCGCTGGTGGTGATGTTGCTGACCAGCTTCAAGACCCCGGAAGACATCAGCACCGGCAACCTGCTGAGCTGGCCGACCGTGGTCAGCGGCATCGGCTGGGTCAAGGCCTGGGCCACGGTTGATGGCTACTTCTGGAACTCGATCAAAATCACCGTGCCGGCCGTGATCATCTCCACCGCCATCGGCGCGTTGAACGGTTATGTGTTGTCGTTCTGGCGCTTCCGCGGTTCGCAGTTGTTCTTCGGTCTGCTGTTGTTCGGCTGCTTCCTGCCGTTCCAGACCGTGCTGCTGCCGGCCTCGTTCACCCTTGGCAAGATGGGCCTGGCGAGCACCACCACTGGCCTGGTATTCATCCATGTGGTCTACGGTCTGGCGTTCACCACGCTGTTTTTCCGTAACTACTACGTGAGCATTCCGGATGCGCTGATCAAAGCGGCACGCCTGGACGGTGCCGGGTTTTTCACCATTTTCCGCCTGATCATTCTGCCGATGTCGACACCGATCATCATGGTCTGCCTGATCTGGCAGTTCACTCAGATCTGGAACGACTTCCTCTTCGGTGTGGTGTTCTCAAGCGGCGATTCGCAACCGATCACCGTGGCGCTGAACAACCTGGTCAACACCAGCACTGGCGCCAAGGAATACAACGTGGATATGGCAGCGGCGATGATCGCCGGTCTGCCGACCCTGCTGGTCTATGTGGTCGCAGGCAAGTAGTTCGTGCGCGGGCGGACGGCCGGCGCAGTCAAGGGGTACTCATGGCTACGCTCGAACTTCGCAACGTCAACAAGACCTACGGTGCCGGCCTGCCGGACACCCAGAAGAACATCGAACTGTCGATCAAGGACGGTGAGTTCCTGATCCTTGTCGGCCCGTCGGGCTGCGGCAAGTCGACCCTGATGAACTGCATTGCCGGCCTGGAAACCATCACCGGTGGCGCGATCATGATCGGCGACCAGGACGTCAGTGGCATGAGTCCGAAGGATCGCGACATCGCCATGGTGTTCCAGTCCTATGCGCTGTACCCGACCATGAGCGTGCGCGAGAACATCGAGTTCGGTCTGAAGATTCGCAAGATGCCGCAGTCGGCGATCGACGAAGAAGTCGCCCGCGTGGCCAAGCTGTTGCAGATCGAACACCTGCTCAACCGCAAGCCGGGACAGCTCTCCGGTGGTCAGCAACAGCGCGTGGCGATGGGCCGTGCACTGGCGCGTCGTCCGAAGATTTATCTGTTCGATGAACCGCTGTCCAACCTCGACGCCAAGCTGCGCGTCGAGATGCGTACCGAAATGAAACTGATGCACCAGCGCCTGAAAACCACCACGGTCTACGTGACCCATGACCAGATCGAAGCGATGACTCTGGGTGACAAAGTGGCGGTAATGAAGGACGGCATCATTCAGCAGTTCGGCACGCCGAAAGACATCTACAACGATCCGGCCAACCTGTTCGTGGCGAGCTTCATCGGCTCGCCGCCAATGAACTTCATCCCGCTGCGTCTGCAACGCAAGGACGGTCGTCTGCTGGCGCTGCTCGACAGTGGCCAGGCGCGTTGCGAATTGCCGATGGGCATGCAGGACGCCGGTCTCGAAGATCGCGAAGTGATCCTCGGCCTGCGCCCGGAGCAGATTGTTCTGGCGAACGGCGAGGGCAACGGCCTGCCGAGCATCAAGGCTGAAGTGCAAGTCACCGAGCCGACCGGGCCGGACACGCTGGTATTCGTCAACCTGAACGACACCAAGGTCTGCTGCCGTCTGGCGCCGGACGTGGCGCCGCAGGTGGGTGAGAGCCTGACGCTGCAATTCGATCCGTCGAAAGTGCTGTTGTTCGATGCCAAGACTGGCGAGCGTTTGGGTGTTGCGGCCCAACCACAGACCGATGCGCGGTCTGCGAACGTGGCGCAATTCAAAGGCCGCTAAGAAATCAATGCAGGAATACGGTTATGTGGGAGCTAGCTTGCCAGCGATGCAGGCCACTCGGTTTGTCGTCGAGCCGAGTCGCTGCCATCGCTGGCAAGCCAGCTCCCACAGGGATCGGATTCCACAGGGGAGCACGCGGTGGATTGCCTGTAATCCATCGCAAATTATGTAAACCACGTTGGAAAAAAACAGTTAATAACAATAAAGACGAGGATGTAGGGATGAAAAAGAAACACGTCAATGCCCGGTTGATCTGCCAAATCTCCGCCGCGGCAGCATTGGTGCTGGCCGGTAACGCGATGGCCGCGGATGCCTTCAGCTCCGATTCCAAATGGATGACCGGCGACTGGGGTGGTGAGCGGACCAAGCTGATCGAGCAGGGTATCGACATCAAGGCCGACTACGTTGGGGAAGTCGGCGGCAACCTGCACGGTGGCTACGACAACGACAAGACTGCGCGTTACGCTGACCAGTTCGGTCTGGGCGTGGCACTCGATCTGCAAAAGCTGTGGGGCTGGGATAACACTCAGGCCAAGATCCAGCTGACCAACCGTAACGGCTACAACATCTCCAACGATCGCGTTGGCGATCCGCGTGCCGGCACCTTGAGTTCGTCTCAGGAAGTCTACGGCCGTGGCCACATGGTGCGTCTGACCCAGTTGTGGATTCAGCACCAGTTCTTCGACAACAAGCTCGACGTCAAGGCCGGTTACTTCGGCGAAGGCGAAGACTTCAACACCTTCCCGTGCGACTTCCAGAACCTGGCGTTCTGCGGCTCGCAAGTGGGTAACTGGGCGACCAACATCTGGTACAACTGGCCAGTCAGCCAGGCCGCGATCCGCGTCAAGTACAACATCAACGACGAGCTCTACGCGCAGATCGGTGCGTACAACCAGAACCCGTCGCAGCTGGAACACGGCAACGGCTTCAAACTCAGTGGCAGCGGCACCGCCGGTACTGTGTTGCCGGTCGAATTGGTCTGGTCGCCGAAGGTCAACAGCCTGCCGGGCGAATACCGTGTCGGTTACTACAAGAGCACCGCTGATGCCAGCGACGTCCGTGAAGACGTCAACGGTCTCAACGCGGCAGAGACTGGCGACGCCTACAAGACCCACAGCAGCAAACATGGCTACTGGTTCGTCGCGCAACAGCAACTCACCAGCCACAACGGTGATGCGACTCGCGGTCTGAACATCGCCGCCAACGCCACGTTCCACGACAAGGACACCAACTTCATCGACAACTATCAGTCGGTGATGTTCGTCTACAAAGGCCCGTTCGACGCACGTCCGAAAGATGACATCGGTATTGGCGCGGCGCGTATCCACGTCAACGATGACGTGAAGAAAAACGCTGAGCTGCTGAACGCCTCCAACGGTGTTTCGGATTACGACAACCCGGTGTTCTCGCCGATTCGTGAAACCGAATACAACTACGAGCTCAACTACGGCATCCACGTTACCAACTGGCTGACCGTGCGTCCTAACCTGCAATACATCACGCATCCGGGCGGTGTGGATGCAGTGGACAACGCTTTGGTCGCTGGCCTGAAAATTCAGTCTACGTTCTAACGCGTCTGCGATAAGCTCCTCTCTATGTGCGCATATTTGCGGACAGCCCAGGCTGTCCGCTTTTTTTTGAGGGGCGGCAATCCCCGTAATAGATGAATTCGGAACCGTGGCAAATGCATGAGCATCCGCTACAACGCTTCTTCAAATCCCTGCGTGAACGACCGGTGTTCGCCTGGGAGCGCTATCAGATGCGCGACGTGTTGGTGATCGATCATCCGCTGTGTCAGGCGGTGTTCAGTCGTCAAGGCGCGCAGTTGCTGCACTTTCAACCGCGTGGGCAAAAGCCGTGGTTGTGGTGTGCGGCGAAGTGGCCGCATGTCGGCGCCATTCGTGGCGGCGTGCCGGTGTGCTGGCCGTGGTATGGCCGCCATCCAAGCGAAAACGCCTGGCCGTCGCATGGCTGGGCGCGCCTGCTCGACTGGAAGTTGCTCGACAGCAGCAGCGCCGAAGATGGCGTGCGCCTGCACTGGCAATTGCAACTGTGCGATTGGCAGGTCGACCTGCACGCGCACCTGGGTGAACGCATGGAATTACGCCTGAGCACCGAGCATCAGGACGACATGCCGTGCCAGATGAGCCAGGCTTTGCACGCTTACTGGCGTATTGGTGATGTCAGCGAGATAGCGCTGTCTGGGCTCGAAGGCGCGCAGGGTTACGACCAGTTGAACCGTGAAGCTTGCCAGCAGGAAGGCGAGTTACGGGTCGATGGTGGTTGCCAGCGGGTGTTCCAGCATGACGGTGAATTACAGCTCAAGGATCACGCCTGGCAACGCGAGTTGTGCATTGATACTGGCGACAGCGCGGACACGGTGGTGTGGCATCCGGGCTCACGGCCATTGTTGGGCGTGAGCTGGGATGAGATCTCGGAGTTTGTGTGTGTGGAAGCGGCGGCAGGGGGCACTGATAGCCTGCACTTGGCGCCGGGGGAGAAGGCGCATTTGAGTTTGCAGGCGTGGGCTGGGGCTTAGATTATGTAGTTACTGCTGGCCCCATCGCTGGCAAGCCAGCTCCCACAGGTTTTATGGGTGTTCGCAAATTTAATGTTCGGCGCGAACACTGTGGGAGCTGGCTTGCCAGCGATGAGGCCGGACCATTCAATACAGATTCATCAGGCCTCAGTTGAACTCGTCACCCACGGGATACCGGCTCGCATTCAAACTCTCTTTGATCTTGCGCAGATGCGGCTGGAAATCCACCCCACGACGCAACGTCATCCCGGTCGCCAGCACATCCAGCACGGTCAACTGAATGATCCGCGAAGTCATCGGCATATAAATGTCGGTGTCTTCCGGCAGCGGAATGTTCAGGCTCAGCGTACTGGCCTTGGCCAGCGGCGAATTCTCCGCTGTCAGACCCAGCACCGAAGCGCCATTCTCACGAGCGATACGCGCCACTTCCACCAGCTCACGAGTGCGCCCGGTGTAGGAAATGATCACGAACAACTCACCGGTGTGCGCCACCGAAGCAATCATCCGCTGCATCAACACATCGGCATGCGCAGTGACCGCCAGGTTGAAGCGGAAAAACTTGTGCTGCGCATCCAGTGCCACCGGTGCCGAAGCACCGAGGCCGAAGAAGTGGATCTGCCGCGCCTGAATCAACAGGTCGACGGCGCGGCTGATCAGGTTCGGGTCCAGCGCCTGGCAAGCACTGTCCAGGGACGCGATGGCGCTGCCGAAAATCTTCTGCGTGTAGGCCTCGGGATTGTCATCGGCTTCCACCGCACGGCTGACATACGCCGCGCCGCTGGCCAGGCTCTGCGCCAGTTGCAGTTTCAGTTCGGGATAGCCGCTGACACCGAACGAACGGCAGAAGCGATTGACCGTCGGTTCGCTCACCGACGCCGCCTGGGCGAGGGCGGCAATGCTGAAACGGGTGGCCTGCTGCGGGTTGAGCAGGATCACCTGGGCGACTTTGCGTTCGGCCTTGTTCAGGTCTTCAAGGCGACTCTGGATCTGTTCCAGTAAATTTCGCACGCGGTCCATATGGAATTCCTAATTCACCTGCGCAAAGGTGCGCCGGGCTATGCAAATTGGGCCTTTGATATGGCCCGTGACGGTGGCCTATCCTACTGATGGCTCCGACCGACCACCACTCGGAATCTGCATTTTGCGAAAATGTTGTAGTTATTACTACATTTTCCCTTGAGTGATGCCTTGAAAAAAGGTATTTGTAGCTTAACTTGATAAAAGAACAAACATCATGCCTTCGATTACGGTTGAACCGTGCACCTTTGCCTTGTTCGGCGCGCTTGGCGATCTGGCCCTGCGCAAGCTGTTTCCTGCCCTTTATCACCTCGATGGCGCCGACCTGTTGCACGAGGACACGCGCATCATCGCGTTGGCCCGTGAAGAAGGCAGCGAGCAGCAGCACATGGCGTTCATCGCCGCCGAACTGCGCCGTTACGTCGGCAAGGAACTGGACGAAGCCGTCGCCGAGCGTTTTCTCGCGCGCCTGACTTATCTGCACGTCGACTTCCTCAAGGCTGAAGATTACGTCGCGCTGGCCGAACTGGCCGGCAGCGCGCAACGCATGATTGCTTACTTCGCCACGCCGGCAGCGGTGTACGGCGCGATCTGCGAAAACCTGGCGAAAGTCGGTCTGGCAGAAAACACCCGCGTGGTCCTGGAAAAACCGATCGGCTCCGATCTGGAATCCTCGCGCAAAGTGAATGACGCCGTGGCGCAGTTCTTCCCGGAGAACCGTACCTACCGCATCGACCACTACCTGGGCAAAGAAACCGTTCAGAACCTGATTGCCCTGCGTTTCGCCAACAGCCTGTTCGAAACCCAGTGGAACCAGAATTACATCTCCCACGTGGAAATTACCGTGGCCGAGAAGGTTGGCATCGAGGGCCGTTGGGGTTACTTCGACAAGGCCGGCCAACTGCGCGACATGATCCAGAATCACCTGTTGCAGTTGCTCTGCCTGATCGCCATGGACCCGCCGGCCGACCTGTCCGCCGACAGCATCCGTGACGAAAAGGTAAAAGTGCTCAAGGCGCTGGCACCGATCAGCCCGGAAGGCCTGACCACTCAGGTTGTGCGCGGCCAGTACATCGCCGGCCACAGCGAAGGCAAATCCGTACCGGGTTACCTCGAAGAACCGAACTCCAACACCCAGAGCGACACCGAAACCTTCGTTGCCCTGCGTGCCGACATCCGCAACTGGCGCTGGGCCGGCGTGCCGTTCTACCTGCGCACTGGCAAGCGCATGCCGCAGAAACTGTCGCAGATCGTCATCCACTTCAAAGAACCGTCGCACTACATCTTCGCCCCTGAGCAGCGCCTGCAGATCAGCAACAAACTGATCATCCGCCTGCAACCGGACGAAGGTATTTCGCTGCGCGTGATGACCAAAGAGCAGGGCCTGGACAAAGGCATGCAACTGCGCAGCGGGCCGCTGCAACTGAATTTCTCCGACACCTGGCGTAGCGCGCGGATCCCCGATGCCTACGAGCGGTTGTTGCTGGAAGTGATGAACGGCAATCAGAACCTGTTTGTCCGTAAAGATGAAATCGAAGCCGCGTGGAAGTGGTGTGACCAGCTGATCGCCGGGTGGAAAAAATCCGGGGACGCGCCCAAGCCGTACGCGGCCGGGTCGTGGGGGCCGATGAGCTCCATTGCATTGATCACGCGGGACGGGAGGTCGTGGTATGGCGATATCTGATGTGAAACTGCCTGCGGGCGTGAATGCTCACGAATTCAAGAGCCCGGTGCTGTTGGCTGAAGGTCTGGCGCTGAATGTGGCCAAGCAATTGAGCGAGGCCGTTACTGCACGCGGCAACGCCGTGCTGGTGGTGTCCGGCGGTCGCAGTCCGGTGGCGTTTTTCCAGCACCTGGCCAAGCAGGAACTGGAATGGTCGAAGGTCGTCGTCACCCTCGCCGACGAACGCTGGGTACCGGTTGAACACGCCGACAGCAATGCCGGCCTGCTCAAGCAATATCTGCTCAAAGGTCCGGCAGCCAAGGCGCAGTTTCTCAGCCTTTATAGCGCGGCGGCCAACGTCGAGCAGGCTGCTGAACAGGCCGACCGTTTGCTCGCCGAGTTGCCGCCGATTGACGTCCTGGTGCTGGGCATGGGCGATGACGGTCACACTGCGTCGCTGTTCCCCGACAGCCCGAACCTGGCCGAAGCGCTGCAAGCTGACGGCACGCGCCGTTGCTGGCCGATGCTCGCGCCGAGCGTGCCGCGTCAGCGCCTGACCATGAGCCGTGCGTTGTTGGCGTCGGCGAAGCACAAGATTCTGTCGATTTCCGGTCAATCAAAACTGACCACCCTGAATGCCGCACTGGCATCCGACGACGTCGCGGCCATGCCGGTTCGCGCGTTTCTGCAACCTACGTTAGAGATTTACTGGTGCCCATGCGC
>NZ_JBIUVJ010000036.1:28228-50726 GCF_044742875.1 Pseudomonas sp. NPDC087817 | reverse complement strand
GAGAGACGGTCGGTTAAGTTTTCAAACATTGCGCGATCCTTTCAGGCCCTGTGTAGACCGGGATAATGGCGGCCCAGACCGGAATCAACATGTGCTCGGCGAGCCTGCGGCGTGGGCAGGTCGCGGATTATAGCGAAGACTGCGGCTGGCGGACACCTCGCTGTCAGCTTCCTGAGTCTTTCGTGCCATGGCGGTTCTATGCCAAACTCAGCCCCTTTCGGGCTTGCCTAACAGGATTTATGCTCCCCTTGTCACCCAGTTTGCTTACCACTCTCGCCGCCGCCCTTCTATACGCCGCTGCGACTCTTTATCAGAGCACCCGTCTGGCCACCGGCGCCAAGGCGAACAAGCGCCTGCTGGTTACGCTTGGCGTCCTCGCCGTGGTCGCCCACAGCGCCAGCCTGCTCACGCATTTGCTGACCCCGATCGGTCTGGGCCTGGATTTCTTCAGCGCCTCCAGCCTGATCGCCGCAGCGGTGATCGCCCTGACGCTGATCGCCTGCTCACGGATTCCGGTGGAGAACCTGCTGGTGCTGCTGTTTCCGCTGGGCGCAGTCACCGTGTTGCTGGCGCAGTTCGCGCCGACCGGCACGGTGCAGATCATCGATGAAGAGCCGGGCATCCTCGCCCACATTCTCTTGTCGATCCTCGCCTACGGCATGTTCACCATCGCGGTGTTCCAGGCTTTGCTGCTGCTGGTGCAAGACCACCAGCTCAAGCACAAGCACCCGTCCGGCCTGATCAAGAACTTCCCGCCGCTGCAAACCATGGAAAGCCTGCTGTTCGGTTTCCTTTGGGCCGGCTGGACGCTGCTGTCACTGTCGCTGATTTCAGGCTGGCTGTTCGTCGAAAACCTGTTCGCTCAGCATTTGGTACACAAAACCCTGCTGGCGTGCCTGGCCTGGGTGGTGTTCAGCGTGCTGTTGTGGGGCCGCAATCGTCTGGGCTGGCGCGGCCACAAGGCGATTCGCTGGACCCTCGCCGGTTTCTGCCTGCTGATGTTGGCTTATTTCGGCAGCAAACTGGTTCGTGAATACATCCTGCACATCTGACGGGCGGCATAAATGGACGGTTTGCCCATAGGGCCGATGCTCGCAATATTCGCCCTGCTGATTTTATGGTCGGGGCTGTTTACCGCCGTCGAAATCGCGCAGCAACACCTGCTCGCGCAACGCACCGCCTCACGCGCCAGCGATAAGCCGCTGGCCAGGCTGAGTTTCCCGCTCGACAGCCTGATCCTGTGCAATACCTTGTGCCGGGCACTGGCAGTGATCATCGCCACGCTGCTGGCGATTTTCCTTTGCGAAGAAAACGGCCCGTGGGCCGCTTGCCTGAGTGCCGGCGTGATCTTGCTGGTCTTCGCCGATTACTTCCCGCGCTCGCTCGCCAAACGCTATCCGGACGCCGTGCTTTCTTTCGGCAATACCTTGCTGGCGGTGCCCTTGAAAGCGGTTTACCCATTGGCCTGGCTGCTCAGCCGTATCAGCGGTTTGCTGACTCGACCTTTTGCGCGCAAAGCCCAAGTGGTGCAGCAAAGCGAGGACGACCTGGCGGCGGATCATCCCGATGATCCCGAACATCCGACACGTACGCACCCGGTGTCAGGCATCCATGCGCTGGACAACATCACCGTCAACGACATTCTGGTCCCGCGCAGCGACGTCGACGGCATCAACCTTGATGACCCGATCGAAGACATCATCGAACAACTGCGCCACAACAAACGCACGCGCCTGCCGGTGTTCCACAGCGACATCAACCAGGTCGAAGCGGTGCTCAATACCCGGCAGATCCGCCATCTGCTGAACAACGACAGTCTGACCCGTGAAGCGCTGCTGGCCGCCAGCTACGAGCCGTACTTCGTGCCGGAAAGCACGCCGTTGCAACTGCAACTGCTGAACTTCCACAAGCAGCAGCGCCGGTTGGGCATGGTGGTGGACGAGTACGGCGAAGTGCTGGGCATCGTCACCCTGGAAGACATTCTTGAAGAGATCGTCGGCGAGTTCGAAAGCGAGCACAGCCTCGACAACCCGCACATTCACACACAGGCCGATGGGCGCATGGTCATTGATGGCGCGGCATCAATCCGTGAGCTGAATAAATGCCTGGGCTGGCACTTGCCAAGCGACGGGCCGAAGACCCTGAATGGCTTGGTGACCGAAGCGCTGGAGACCATCCCGGAAAGCGCGGTTTGCCTGAAGATCGGCCGTTATCGATTGGAGATCCTCGAAACTGAGGAGAACCGGGTGAGCAAGGTGTTGATCTGGCATACCTCTTCGGTGCCTGCCAAGATCTAAGCGTAGTTGTGGCGAGGGAGCCTGCTCCCGCTCGGGCGTGCAGCGTCCGCAAATGTGCTGGGGTCGCTTCGCAACCCAGCGGGAGCAAGCTCCCTCGCCACAGAATCTCTACTGACCTCAGGTTTCATTGGCTCTGCCAGCCCTCTTGTTCATTTGTTAGCCCCCTTCCTATAATCGAGGCGCTTACCCAAGCGCAGCCGGTCCATGTGCTTATCCAGCACGATTCGGATCTCGGCCTTTTTCCGCAACAAACCGGCGACTGTTCCTACTCGAAACAGCGCTCGCGCCTCATCCCACATCCCTGGGTGTTCGACCATAATAATTCGCTCCAACGGAGCTCATGACTGTCAGGGATCACCGCATGACGACCAGTACCGCTTACAGCGACACCGCGCCTGCCCAACCGACCAATTCCGCCACCCGCGTGGCGACCGCGAGTTTTATCGGCACCGCCATCGAGTTCTACGATTTCTATGTGTATGCCACGGCCGCCGCGCTGGTGATCGGGCCGGTGTTCTTTCCGCAGACCTCCGGCACCGCGCAGATGCTGTCGGCGTTTCTGACCTTCGGCATCGCGTTCCTCGCCCGACCGCTGGGCTCGGCACTGTTTGGCCACTTCGGTGATCGCATCGGGCGCAAATCGACGCTGGTAGCCTCGCTGCTGCTGATGGGTGTTTGTACGACACTGATTGGCGTGCTGCCCGGTTATGCCAGCATCGGGGCCTGGGCGCCGATTCTGCTGTGCGTATTGCGCTTCGGCCAAGGGTTGGGGCTGGGCGGCGAATGGGGCGGCGCGGCGCTGCTGGCCACGGAAAACGCGCCGAAAGGTAAACGTGCGTGGTTCGGCATGTTCCCGCAGCTTGGCCCTTCGATTGGTTTTCTCGCCGCCAATGGTCTGTTTCTGACCTTGGCCATGACCCTCACCGACGAACAATTCCGTAGCTGGGGCTGGCGGATCCCGTTTCTGCTCAGTGCGGCACTGGTGATGGTGGGTCTGTACGTACGCCTGAAACTCCATGAAACCCCGGTATTCGCCAACGCCATCGCCCGCCAGGAAAGGGTGAAAGTGCCGTTGGTCGAGCTGTTCAGTCAATACTGGGCACCGACGCTGCTGGGCGCTGCGGCGATGGTCGTATGTTATGCGCTGTTCTATATCTCGACGGTGTTTTCCCTAAGCTATGGCGTATCCACGCTCGGCTACAGCCGTGAGACGTTCCTCGGTCTGCTGTGTTTTGCCGTGTTGTTCATGGCGGCAGCCACGCCGTTGTCAGCCTGGGCCAGTGACCGTTACGGGCGCAAACCGGTGTTGATCATCGGCGGCGTGCTGGCGATTCTGTCCGGGTTTCTGATGGAGCCATTGCTGACGCAGGGCTCGACCTGGGGCGTGGCGCTGTTTCTGTGTATCGAGTTGTTCTTGATGGGCGTGACGTTTGCGCCGATGGGGGCGTTGTTGCCGGAGTTGTTTCCCACTCATGTGCGTTATACCGGCGCGTCGGCGGCGTATAACCTCGGCGGCATTGTCGGGGCCTCGGCGGCGCCGTTTTTCGCGCAGAAACTGGTGGCGATGGGTGGTTTGAGTTATGTCGGCGGGTATGTGTCGGCGGCGGCGGTGCTTAGCTTGATTGCGGTGCTGTGCCTGAAGGAAACGCGCAATAACGATCTGAATCAGGTTGCCTGATAGATCGCCATCGCGGGCAAGCCCGCTCCCACAGTGTCCGTGTCGAACACAAAATTTGTGAACACCACTGAACCTGTGGGAGCGGGCTTGCCCGCGATGGGCGCGACTCGATTAAAGCTCTACAACGACAGCCTGAGCAGCACGGGTCGCTTTGGCACGAGCCGCTTCGATCGACTCATCCCGCGCCAGCGCCACACCCATGCGACGCTGGCCATTCACCTCCGGCTTGCCGAACAGACGCAATGCCGTGTCCGGTTCGCTCAACGCCGCACCAAGGTTGGCGAATGCCGTCTGGGTCGACTGCCCTTCCACCAGAATCACCGCCGAAGCCGATGGCCCGAACTGACGGATCAGCGGCACCGGCAGACCAAGAATGGCGCGTGCGTGCAGGGCGAACTGCGACAAGTCCTGCGAAATCAGCGTCACCAGACCGGTGTCGTGCGGGCGCGGCGATACTTCGCTGAACCACACCTGATCGCCCTTGATGAACAACTCGACGCCAAACAGACCACGGCCACCCAATGCTTCGGTGACAGCCTTGGCAACACGCTCGGATTCAGCCAGTGCAATCGGGCTCATGGCTTGTGGCTGCCAGGATTCCTGATAGTCACCCTTCTCCTGACGATGACCGACTGGCGCACAGAACGTGGTACCACCAATATGACGCACGGTCAGCAAGGTGATTTCGTAGTCGAAATCGATGAAGCCTTCGATGATCACCCGACCTTTGCCGGCGCGACCGCCCTCTTGTGCGTAATCCCAGGCTTTCTGCACGTCATCGGCGCTGCGCAGCAGGCTCTGACCCTTGCCCGACGAACTCATCACTGGCTTGACGACGCAAGGGAAGCCCAGATCCTGCACGGCTTTGCTGTAGTCCTCGAAGGTGTCGGCAAAGTGGTACGGCGAGGTCGGCAGATCCAGCTCTTCGGCAGCCAGACGACGGATGCCTTCGCGGTTCATGGTCAACTGCGCAGCACGGGCGGTCGGGATCACGGTGAAGCCTTCGGCTTCCAGCTCGACCAGAGTGGCGGTGGCGATGGCTTCGATTTCCGGCACGATGAAGTGCGGTTTCTCGGCTTCGATGACGGCACGCAGCGCGGCGCCGTCGAGCATGTTGATCACGTGGCTGCGATGGGCAACCTGCATGGCCGGCGCATTGGCGTAACGGTCAACGGCGATCACTTCAACGCCCAGACGTTGCAGTTCGATTACCACTTCCTTGCCCAACTCACCACAGCCACACAGCAATACGCGGGTCGCGGTTGGCGACAATGGAGTTCCGATACGGGTCATCTCAGGTCCTCAAAGAAGCGGATCATCGAGGAAAGCGTCGCCATGCGCACTTTCCATGGGGAGAAAGCGCGGCATTTTACATGAACCCGAAGGTTTGGCTTCAGCTGGCGACGGCCTGTTTGCGTTCGCGCCAGGCCATGATCAGCCAGACGGCGGTAACGCCGGCGAATTTCGAGGCCAGGGCGGTGATGATCACCGGCGGCGTCATCAGGTCGATCATGCCGAAGAAGATGAAGGTATCGAGAGGAATGCTCAGTGCCGAACTGATCCACAAGCGGTCACGCAACGGCCGTTTGGTGATGCTGAAGACCAGCCAGTCGATGATCTCGGACACCGCAAACGCCGTGGCACTGGCCAGGGCGATGGACGGATCGGAGGTGACATACGACAACACCAGCGCCGCCAGCATCGCCACGATGGCGCCGTGGCCGAAGCGGGTTTGCACCATGTCACGCAGCACGAATACCAGGCCGCCCCAGGCCGACCAGATGATGTCCAGGTGGGGCGCGGTGGAGAAGGCAAAGTTGATCAGCACGACGCTGCTGATGTAGGCGATGAGGAAAATCATGGGGGCGACCTGTCAGTTTGGCGCACAGATTACTGGACCCGTAGATCAAGAGCCACCCCAGCCCTCTCCCCCAGGGGGGCGAGGGGGAAAGGGAGCAGATCTTCGTGTGATCGAATCCCGATTTCGACTCGAGAACGCAGGTCGGTACGGACCGAACCATCAACCCGGTCATCCCCTCCCCCTTCAGAACAGAGGGAAAGCGAGCAGATCGGGGGCTTTGAAAACTTGAGCTCAACTCAATCGTTCAGGTCGATGTAGCTCAAACTATCAACTCGGTCAGTCCCGTCTCCCTCTGGGAGAGGGCTAAGGTGAGGGCATTCTCGAGTTGATCACGATTTCGAAGGCACCATCCACACCAACCCACTCGCCTTCGCCCGCTCATGACACAACCCCAGCACCACGCGTCGCTCGTCATTGCTCATGCGGCCCCAGCGGGTGATCTCCGCGACCGTGCGCTGGCAACCAGTGCAAATATCGTCTTCGTCCAGCGCGCAAATATTCACACAAGGCGAGGCGACCGGTCTTTCGACAGTAGTCATTCTTCCTGCTCAACCAGATCACGCGCATAACGCTGGGAGTTATGCACATAGTGCGCAGCGCTCGCTTCGAGCATCTTCTTCTGCGCCTCGGTCAGCTCACGCACAACCTTGCCCGGCGAGCCCATCACCAGCGAACCATCCGGAATTTCCTTGCCCTCACCAATCAGCGAGTTGGCGCCAATGATGCAGTTCTTGCCGATCTTCGCGCCGTTGAGAATCACCGCGTTGATGCCGATCAGGCTGTAATCGCCAACGGTGCAGCCGTGGAGCATGGCGTTGTGACCAATGGTCACGCCGGTGCCGATGGTCAGCGGATAGCCCATGTCGGTGTGCATCACGGTGCCGTCCTGGACGTTGCTGTTCTTGCCGATCAGGATCAGTTCGTTGTCGCCGCGCAGCACGGCGTTGAACCAGACGTTGGCGCCCTCCTCCAGTTTGACCTTGCCCACCAACACGGCATTGGGGGCGACCCAGCTCTGCGGGTGGGTTTCGACACGGGCGTCGCCCAAGCGGTATTTCATCTTGTTTTCCTCAGGGCTCACGGGGATGGCCATTCGAACGATGGCTTACGTGTTAATAAAGCTTTTAGGCGGTTGATGCAGACTAATCTTCGCGTCATAGAGCAGATTGATCAACTCGACGATCATGATCGCCGTCAGCCCCCAGATCTTGAACTCGCCGTAGCGATAACTCGGTACGTACCAACTACGGCCCTGATAGTCGATGCGATGGGTGTGTTCGCGGGGATCCTTGCGGAAGAATTCGAGGGGGACACTGAACACGGCGGCGATTTCCGCGTCGTTGGGCTGGTACTCGACAAAATCGGGGATCACGCCAACGTAAGGTGTGACCTTGATTCCATGCAGAGAGATCAACGGGCTCAGCGGGCCGATCACTTCGACCAGTCCCGGCGGCAGGCCAATCTCTTCTTCGGCTTCACGCAAGGCGGTGAAGATCAGGTCCGGGTCTTCCGGATCGCGGCGCCCACCCGGGAAGGCGACTTCGCCGCCATGGGTCGAGAGACCGCTGGCACGCAGAGTGAGTACCAGCTCAGGCTCGGCACTGCGGGTGATCGGCACCAGCACGGCGGCCTCGGGGAAACGTGTGTCGGTCTCCAGCGTGCGCGGTGTGTGGTTGCTTACCCGATGCAGTAGCTCGTCCAGCATGAGTGTTCTCGATCTGTGCCTTACCCGGCATCATGCACCAATCATAGCGGCCGCCCAAGCCCCTCGCCGGAGCATGTCGCGAAACGACAACTTGCCGACCGGCACCGCTGCACGCCAAGATAGGCGCAGCATTCAGGAACCCCAGCATGAAATTTTGCAGCCAGTGCGGCAACCCGGTGACACAGCGCATTCCCGAAGGCGACTCGCGGCTGCGATTTGTCTGTGACAGCTGTCAGACCATTCACTATCAGAATCCCAACATCGTTGCCGGTTGTGTCGCGACCTGGGGCTCTAAAGTATTGCTCTGCCGCCGCGCCATCGAGCCGCGCCTCGGTTACTGGACGTTGCCCGCAGGCTTCATGGAAAACGGTGAGACCATCGAGCAGGCTGCGATCCGCGAAACCGCCGAGGAAGCCTGCGCCCGGGTGCGCGACCTGAGCATCTATACCTTGATTGATGTGCCGCACATCAGTCAGGTGCATGTGTTTTTCCGCGCCGAACTGGTCGATCTGGATTTCGCCGCCGGCCCCGAAAGCCTCGAAGTGCAACTATTCGACGAAGCCGACATTCCATGGGATGAGCTGGCTTTCCGCACGGTGGGGCGTACCTTAGAATGCTTCTTCGCTGATCGGCGCGCCGAGGCCTACCCGGTTCGTTCCGAATCGATTCCGCCGCTGGCCCAGCCGGTCATTATTTGATCCGGCGACGGCACCGGCTAGAAGATCAAAAGATCGCAGCCTGCGGCAGCTCCTACACTTAACGTCATATTTGCGTCACTTCCTGGGGAATCGTTTCAATGCGTTGGTTGCTTGCCCTGTTTTGCCTGTCATTCGTCACGGTCTCGCAAGCGTCATTCGTGACCACCGTGACGCCGTCAAAGACACCTCTGATCGAGAAAGTTCTGGTTCTCAAATCCGCCCATCAACTACAGCTGATCGTCGACGGCAAGCCACTCAAGACCTATCGCATTTCCCTGGGTAAGGGCGCGAAAAAAGGGCCGAAACTGATTGAGGGCGACAAACGCACACCTGAAGGTTTCTATTGGATCGACTGGCGCAAGGTCAGCGAAAAATTCAACCTGGCAATGCACATCTCCTACCCGAACATCAGCGATTCGGCACGCGCCCGGCGTGAAGGCGTCGAGCCTGGGGGGATGATCATGATCCACGGCACCCCCGACACCGAGGAAAACCCCGAGGACCTGTTCCACACACTGGACTGGACCGACGGCTGCATCGCCATGCGTAACATGGACATGCGCGAAGTCTGGGGCCTGGTGCCGGATGGCACGATGATCGAGATTCGCCCGTAAAGACTGACCACCGGTCACTCCGAAAAAAATAAATCAAAAGATCGCAGTCTGCGGCAGCGCCTACAGGGTTGATACCACTTCCCACTGTAAGCGCTGCCGCAGACTGCGATCTTTTGCTTTTTAAAGCCCCCCCCTAATACCACTTAAAACCATCACCCCTAGAAACCGCCATTTTATTAGGCCATGAACCATTTCCCTGCGTTGACATGGTATTCAAGTGGTATTAATTTCCGCCCCACAAGCGAGCCACAACAATCCTATACTCGCGCCGGAAATGACCTACATGAACGACTTCCACGCCCTACGCCCAGATGACTCCCAGCCGACGCCGCTGTACCTGCAACTGGCGCGCAACCTGGAAGCAGCGATTCATGCCGGGCAGTGGAAAGCCGAACAGGCGATGCCATCCGAGCGCAATCTCAGTGAACAGCTCGGCATCTCCCGGGTCACTGCCCGCAAAGCACTGGAGGTCTTGCTCGATCAAGGTCTGATCCGTCGCTTGCAGGGTTCCGGCACATTCATTACGCCACGCCTGGAACAACCGCTGTCACGCCTTTCGGGTTTCAGCGAGATGCTCCGCCTCAAGGGTTTTGTGCCCAGCTCACAGTGGCTGGAGCGGGAAATCACCCTGCCGACCCACGAAGAATTGATCCGCCTGAGCCTGTCGCCGAACGACAAGGTCGCGCGCATGAAACGCCTGCGCAAAGCCGACGACACGGTGATGGCGATCGAGATGAGCACCCTGCCCGCCTCGATCATGCCCAAGCCACAATTGGTGGGCGATTCGCTTTACGAATACCTCGACGGCATCGGCAAACCGATTGTCCGCGCCCTTCAGCACATCCAGGCGATCAACGCCTCGGACGAGTTCGCCGCGCTGGTCGGCATCGCCCCCGGCACCGCCATGCTGCTGATGACCCGGGTCGGCTACCTGGAAGACAACACGCCGATCGAAGTCACCGACACCTATTGCCGCAACGACTACTACGACTTTGTTGCAGAGCTGCGCCGCTAAAACGGCCCAAAGCGAGAACCGAAATGTCCGAAGACAACATCCTCACCGCCAGCGGCTGGATTCGCGGCCGGCTGGTCCACGAACACGGCAAAGTCGTGTCGATTGAAGGCGTGCCGTGCGATCCGGCGACCAATGACCTGCCCTATCTGCTGCCCGGCTTCATCGACCTGCATGTCCACGGCGGTGGCGGCAAAGACATCATGGAAGGCGCCAACGCGTTCGAGACCATCACCAAAACCCACGTGCGCTTCGGCACCACCTCGCTGCTGGCCACGACCATGACCGCACCGAGCGCCGAGATCTCCAGTGTGCTCAAAGAGGTCGGAGTATTCTGCGAACAGCGTCCGCAAGGCGCCGCGCGGGTACTCGGCGTGCACCTCGAAGGCCCGTACATCAATCCCGGCAAACTCGGTGCACAACCGAACTTTGCCCACACCGCGTTGATGGCCGAAGTCGAAGAATACCTGGCGCTGGCCCCGATCCGCGTGATCACCATCGCCCCGGAAATCGCCGGCCATGACGGTTTGATCCGAGAACTGAGCAGCCGTGGCGTGCGCATGCAGATCGGCCACACCCTCGGCAGTTACGAGGAAGGCGTCGCCGCACTGGAAGCTGGTGCCACCAGCTTCACCCATTTGTACAACGCCATGAGCCCGCTGCATCACCGCGAGCCCGGCATCGTCGGCGCGGCACTGGCCCACGCCAAATTCGCCGAATTGATCCCGGATTTGCTGCACGTGCATCCCGGCGCCATTCGCGTGGCCCTGCGTTCGATCCCATGCCTGTATTGCGTCACCGACTCGACCGCCGCCGCCGGCATGCCCGACGGTGAGTACAAGCTCGGCAGCCACACCGTGACCAAATGCCTGGGCGGCGTGCGCCTGCCCGACGGCACGCTGGCCGGCAGCACCCTGACCATGGATCAGGCCCTGCGCAACCTGGTGAAGATCGGTTTGCCGATCAGCGAGGCCTCGCAACGTCTTTCGCAATTCCCCGCCGACTACCTCGGCATCACCGAACGCGGGCGCCTTGAACCAGGCGCCTGGGCCGACTGCGTGCGGCTGGATCGCTCACTCACACTGACCGCCGTCATGGTCGAAGGAGAAGACATTGACTTCAAAAATGCTTGAAGAGGCGCTGTCCTCGTTCGAGGCCGTGCAGGCCCAACTGCAACAACTCGACCCGCAGATGATCGAGATCGCCGGGCGCTTGCGCCGTCAGCCACCGCAAGTGGCGATGACCGTTGCGCGCGGCAGTTCCGATCATGCGGCGAGCTACTTCGCCTACCTGACCATGCAGCAACTGGGCGTACCCGTTGCGTCGTTGCCAATGTCGGTGGTGACCATGCAACAAGCGCCGTTGAAGGTCAGCGGTCAGGTCGCGTTTGCCTTTTCCCAGTCGGGGCAAAGCCCGGATCTGGTCAACAGCCTGCGCCTGTTGCGCAAGCGTGGTGCGCTCAGTGTGTCGATGGTCAACGCTGCCGACTCGCCACTGGAAGCGGCGTGTGAATTCAGCGTGCCATTGCTCGCCGGTACCGAAAGCAGCGTCGCCGCGACCAAAAGCTTTATCGCCACCCTCAGCGCCAGCGCCCGTTTGATCGCGCACTGGAAAGAAGACAGCGAATTGCTCCAGGCTCATAACGCCCTGCCCGAAGGCCTGCGTGAAGCGGCGAAACAGGATTGGAGCGTGGCCATCGATGCCCTGCGCGATTGCGAACGCCTGATGGTCATTGGTCGTGGCGCCGGTTTTGCCATCGCCCAAGAGGCGGCGCTGAAATTCAAGGAAACCTCGGCCATTCAGGCTGAAGCGTTCAGCAGCGCCGAGGTCCGTCACGGCCCCATGGCGCTGATCGACGAACACTACCCGCTGCTGGTCTTCGCCCCACGCGGTGCCGAGCAGGCCGGCCTGTTGAGCCTCGCGGCAGAAATGCGCCAGCGCGGCGCCCGCGTGTTGCTGGCCGCACCGGACGACGTGAGCGAACGCGACTTGACCCTGAGCCGCGCCGAACACCCGGCCCTTGATCCGATTCTGGCCATCCAGAGTTTCTACGTGATGGCCGCAGGCCTCGCCGTAGCCCGTGGCATGGACCCGGATCAGCCGCGCCACCTGAGCAAAGTTACGCGTACGCACTAAGCCCGAATGACTGCACACCTGATGAGACCGAGCCATGTACAACAACAATAAAGAGCTGACCCTCAGCGCCCCGCTCAGCGGCCCGGTGCTCACGCTCGCCAAAGTCCCGGACGCAGTGTTCGCCAGCGGCGCGATGGGCGATGGCATTGCCATCGATCCCGTCAACGACACCCTGTACTCGCCGTGCGCCGGCGTGATCATCCACGTCGCACGCACCGGCCATGCATTGACCGTGCGCGCTGACAATGGCGCAGAAATCCTCCTGCACCTGGGCCTCGACACCGTTGAACTGAACGGCGAAGGCTTCTCGATGCTGGTCAAGGAAGGCCTACGCGTCAGCAAAGGTCAGCCGCTGTTGCGCTACGACCTGGACAAGGTCGGTCAGCAATGCAAAAGCCTGGTCAGCTTGTTGATCCTGACCAACAGCCAGGATTTTCAGGTGCGACCGATCACACTGAAAGCGGTGAAAGTCGGCGAGCCGCTATTGCACATCGTCGCGCGCAACAGTTCGTCGGCTAATGCTGAAGAGCTGGGCGGGCCTGAAGTTCATGGACATGTCCTGGTTGCTCATCGCGGCGGTTTGCATGCGCGCCCTGCCGCGTTGATTCGGCAGACCGCGCAAGGTTTCAAGAGTCAGTCGCAGTTGCACTTCGCCGGTAAATCGGCGCTGTGCAACAGCCTGATCGGATTGATGGGGCTGGCGATCGGCGAGCAGGATGAAGTGCAGGTCAGCTGTCAGGGTTCGGACGCCGAAGCCGCGCTGCAAGCCTTGCTCACGGCATTGGCGACTGCTTTGCCGGATGACCATCACGCTGCCGCACCGGTAAGTGTTGCGCCTCTTAAACGTGCGGCCGAGGCTGGCGTTCTGCACGGCGTTTGCGCCGCGCCGGGACTGGTCGGTGGCCCGCTGTTTCGCTTGAACGCGATCAGTTTGCCAGTGGATGCAGGCAATCATGACCCGGTACAGCAACTGCAAAACCTCGACACCGCACTGAATCAGGTTCGCTGCGAAATCGACAGCACCCTCACCCAAGCCAAAAAGCAGAAGAATGCCGACGAAGAAGCGATCTTCGCTGCGCATCTGGCACTGCTCGAAGACCCGGCCCTGCTCGACGCCGCACAACAATCCATCGAGCAAGGCACCGCAGCGACTCACGCTTGGAGTCAGTCGATTGATGTCCAGTGCGAAGTGCTCCAGCACACCGGTAGCGCGCTGCTGGCCGAACGCGCCAACGACTTGCGCGACCTCAAGCAACGGGTGCTGCGTGCCCTGCTCGGCGAAGCCTGGCATTACGACGTGCCGGCCGGTGCCATCGTCGCCGCGCATGAACTGACACCGTCGGATCTGCTGCAACTCAGCGCTCAGGGTGTCGCCGGATTGTGCATGGCCGAGGGCGGCGCGACTTCACACGTAGCGATTCTGGCGCGCGGCAAAGGTCTGCCGTGCATTGTCGCTCTGGGTGCAGCATTGCTTGATCAACCGCAGGGCCAAGCGGTGGTGCTTGATGCTGATGGTGGGCGCCTCGAACTGGCACCGAATACCGAGCGCCTGGCTGAAGTTCAGCAAGCGCAACTCGAACGCAAACAGCGCCGCGACGTTCAACAAGCCAAGGCTCATCTGCCGGCAGAAACGCGCAATGGTGTGGCCATCGAAGTGGTCGCCAACGTCGCCTCAAGTGCTGAAGCGGCGGACGCCTTTGCCAACGGCGCCGACGGTGTCGGTCTGCTGCGCACCGAGTTTCTCTTCGTTGATCGCCAGACCGCGCCGGATGTCGAAGAACAGCGCAGTGCCTATCAAGCCGTGATCGACGCGATGGGCGATAAATCGGTGATCATCCGCACCATCGACGTCGGCGGCGACAAGCAACTCGACTACTTGCCACTGCCCGCCGAGGCCAACCCGGTACTCGGCTTGCGCGGCATTCGACTGGCGCAGGACCGACCAGAAATCCTCGACCAGCAACTGCGCGCGCTGCTGCAAGTCAGCCCGTTACAGCGCTGCCGCATCCTGTTACCGATGGTCACTGAAGTCGACGAACTGCTGCACATCCGTCAGCGCGTCGAGGCGTTATGCCTGGAACTGGGCATCAGCCAACGTCCGGAAATCGGCGTCATGATCGAAGTCCCCGCCGCCGCGCTGCAAGCCGAGCAACTGGCCGAACATGCCGACTTCCTCTCCATCGGCACCAACGATCTGTCGCAATACACCCTGGCCATGGATCGCGATCACGCCGGTCTGGCCGCCCGCGTCGACGCCCTGCACCCTGCTCTGCTGCGTTTGATCGCCATGACCTGTGAAGGCGCGGCGGTGCACAAGCGTTGGGTCGGCGTCTGCGGCGCCCTCGCCTCGGATCCGCTGGCGACGCCGGTGTTGATCGGCCTCGGCGTCACTGAACTGTCGGTGAGCCCGGTGCAGATCGGTGAAATCAAGGATCGCGTGCGCCAGTTGCACGAAACCGAATGCCAACGCCTCGCCCGCGACCTGCTCAAGCTGAGCAGCGCCGCAGCGGTGCGTCATGCCTGCCACCAACATTGGCCTCTGCGCTAACAAAAAGCTCTCTATAAAAGAGCAGGGAGAACCACCATGTACCAACTCTTCATCGAAGGCCTGCAACGCCTCGGCCGTGCGCTGATGCTGCCGATCGCGATCCTGCCGATCGCCGGCCTGCTACTGCGTCTGGGCGACACCGACCTGCTGAACATCGCGATCATCCACGATGCCGGCCAAGTGATCTTCGCCAACCTGGCAATGATCTTCGCCATCGGCATCGCCGTCGGTTTCGCCAAGGACAACAACGGCACCGCAGGCCTGGCCGGGGTGATCGGTTATCTGGTGATGATCTCCACCCTCAAGGTGCTCGACGCGAGCATCAACATGGGCATGCTCGCCGGGATCGTCAGCGGCTTGATGGCCGGCGCGCTGTACAACCGCTTCAAGGACATCAAGCTGCCGGAGTACCTGGCGTTCTTTGGTGGCCGACGGTTTGTACCGATTGTCACCGGGTTCGCTGCGGTCGGGTTGGGCGTGGTGTTCGGCTACATCTGGCCGCCGATCCAGCACGGCATCAACAGCTTCGGCGCCTTGATGATGGAAAGCGGTAGCATTGGTGCGTTCGTGTTTGGCGTGTTCAACCGCTTGCTGATCGTCACTGGCCTGCACCACATCCTCAACAACATGGCGTGGTTCGTGTTCGGCAACTTCACTGATCCAACCACCGGCGCACTGGTCACTGGTGACCTGTCGCGCTACTTCGCTGGCGATCCGAAGGGCGGCCAGTTCATGACCGGTATGTTCCCGATGATGATCTTCGGCCTGCCGGCCGCGTGTCTGGCGATGTATCGCAATGCCCTGCCGGAACGCCGCAAGGTGATGGGCGGGATTTTCCTGTCGATGGCGCTGACTTCGTTCCTGACCGGGGTGACCGAGCCAATTGAATTCGCTTTTATGTTTCTGGCGCCGCTGCTGTATCTGCTGCATGCGCTGCTGACCGGGTTGTCGATGGCGATTACCAATGCGCTGAACATCCATTTGGGCTTCACGTTCTCGGGCGGTTTTATCGACATGGTCCTGGGCTGGGGCCGCTCGACCAATGGCTGGTTGGTGATCCCGGTAGGGCTGGCTTATGCGGTCATCTATTACGCGGTGTTCGACTTCTGTATCCGCCGTTTCAATCTGAAAACGCCGGGCCGTGAAGACGTGGCCGCAGCCGAGAAATCTGTGCTGACAGAAAACGAGCGCGCCGCTGCGTACATCAAAGCCTTGGGCGGCGCCGAGAACCTGGTGACTGTCGGTGCGTGCACCACGCGATTGCGCCTGGAGATGGTTGATCGCAACAAGGCGTCCGATGCCGATCTGAAAGCGCTGGGTGCGATGGCGGTTGTACGCCCGGGCAAGGGCGGCAGTCTGCAGGTTGTCGTCGGACCGATGGCTGACAGCATTGCTGATGAGATTCGCCTGGCGATGCCGGCATTGGGCCGGGCGGTTCTTGCTGAGCCTGTTGCGGTTGTCGATGAAACGAAAGGCGTTGTGGTCGCAGGTTCGGAAGCTCAGCAATGGCTGAAAGCGCTGGGTGGTAGCGACAATGTGCTGCAACTGGACTGCATTGCGATGAGCCGGATTCGCTTGTTGCTGGCAGATGCCAAGGCCTCGTCTGAGGCCCAGTTGAAGGAGCTGGGTTGTCAGGGTGTCAGCCAGTTGGAGGGTGGGGTCTGGCATTTGCTGGTGGGGGACAAAGCGGCGAGTTTGAGTGGAGCGCTGGAGGCGTTAGTCAATCGCAGTGAGGTCAGTGCCAAGGTTTAAACCGCAGCAAAATCCAACGGAATCACTGATCAATGAAGGCCGCTACGCTATGAGGCACAGCGGCTTTTTATCGGTTACTTCCCTGCAATAACAGTAAATGTACGAGCAGGTGAAAAACCAGCCTCTCCTCTCGCGGTAATCGAATGAAGAGCTCGCGTCAAACCCGTCAGGCTCAGAGCCCAGTGTCCGGCAGCAGTCGCAACTACTTGTCCCCTCACAACAACACCGTCCAAAATTTGAACATTCTCTCCAGCACCTGCCAACCCGTTCAACTGCACAGAAGTTGCCGTAGTGGCACCACCGTTGGGAATCTCTGAGCCTTGATCGTCTTTCACAGAAGTAATTGCAGGCACAGCATTTTTATCAACAGACATAGCTAAGTTCCTTCTTACCAGTTTTGGATGGAAGGCTTATCAGACAGGAGTTGGCGAAATCGCACCACTGTCAGAAATTACAGGTCGGCGAGTGTTTCCGATGAACGGTCAACGTCACATCTGAAGCTGCGATTGAGCCGCGAGCGACAATTTTCCAAAGTCGTGCGCTTGAGCAGGCTCGCCCTATTCAAATGGGGCGAGCCTGTTTTCGATACCCCCAATGGATCAGGTTTGTGGGTCTACCCGATCCAGCGCACGGTTTACCGCCAGTTCGGCGAGCATGACGATTTGCTGGATGCCTAATACCGTGCTGCGCTGAGAACCGCTTAGCTCATTGGCGAAGTTGCTGGCGGCGGTGCTTGCCGAGGCTAACGATTCGCAGGCGTGGGCGAGCAGGCTTTCGGTGTCGACTTGGGGGCAGACCATGAACATGGTGCTCGGTCGGCGGGGCTTTGCGGGCTCGGGGCACAGGTAGAAGTCGAGGGCGCGTTTGATGGCTTCGCGGTTTCGGGCTTGCTCTTCGGCGCGGAGGGCTTCTTCGAGTGGGGTTTTGGTTTCGGGTGGATCGGGGACGGGCTTGGTCATTGCAATGATCTCTAATCAAATGATTGAAGCCATCACTGGTCGTTTCTCACGCGACGAAGAGGTGGCAGCTATGTACGGAGTGAGAAACCGGTAAGAGATCAATCCGGCCGAACCGAAGTCCGCCCGCACACAGCCGCCATAGAACATTACCGGCAGCAAATGAGCTGGCGGCGATTATGGTGCTACTGACGTTTGATTAAAACCTCTTACCGGGTTCTCACACCCGATCACCGATTTGCGGTGACAACCAAAGACTAGAGACCGGACGTCCGACGGACAACCTGAAAACCTTGTGGGAAGGTTCTGGTGATTTGATGCATTTTTAAACAGCCTTGGGTGATGGGGTGGCTGGGCGGCCTCATCGCCAGCAGGCTGGCTCCCACAGTTGGATTGCGTGCATCCAGATAGAGACTGGTCGGCTGTCAGGCCGCCATCGCTGGCAAGCCAGCTCCCACAGGGATTGAGGTACATCTGCGGGTGATTGGTTGGTTGTGAGGTCGCTATCGCGAGCAGGCTCACTCCCACAATTGGATTGTGTGCATCCAGATAGAGACTGGTCGGCTGTCAGGCCGCCATCGCTGGCAAGCCAGCTCCCACAGAAAAGCAAAGCAGCGCCACTTACTCGCTCCTGCTTCTCACCACTCAACAGGATGAGCGTTAGCTCGGCTGCAGCTCTTGATCTTGATCCACAGGCCCCGTCGGCAGGCTGAGTGGAGGGATTCATCCGGGGAGGACATCGAGAGGAGGTGCAGCGAAGCAAACCGGAGGCGATGCCCCGGATGAAACCCGGAGCGAAGGAACCCCGAGCCTTAGCGAGTGGGCCGAACGTTGGGGCAAGCGTTTTTTTGCTTACTTTTTTTAGGCGTTTGTAAAAAAAGTGAGTCGCCGTAAGGGCGAAACCGTCAGCCGCAGCAACCGAAGAAACGGATATTCACCCAGTCAGCCAGAGCATGGTCGCCTATAAGGGCGCCATCGCTGGCAAGCCAGCTCCCACAATGGAATGAAGTCGCCCTTCAAATCGCAGACAACAAAAAACCCACAGACAATCACTCATCTGCGGGTTTCTTGTTTAAGCGGCTATCAAAAATCTTCCAGCCGCCACACCTCATAAGCCGGCGCCTCGTACGGATGACTAAGCTTCAAAGCCGCCACAACAGCAACAATCAACTCATCCGCAACAACAAGCTCAACCTTCCATTCCTCAACCCGCTCAACCTGGCCCGCCTCCCCAATAAACGGCTGACTCCCGTCCAAAGGTCGAAACTGGCCCAAGCCAAGCACCTGCCACGCACAGTGGTCATAGTCACCGATCCGCCCACCACCCGCAGCGAACACAGCGCCTTTGACCACCTCGACATGACTGTCAGGAACAAAAAAACCCAGCTTGTACACGACGCTTAGTTAACCCAGACGCGAGCGTTACGGAACATACGCATCCAAGGAGCGTCCTCGTTCCAGTCTTCCGAACGCCACGAGTTCTGCACCGCACGGAACACCCGCTCCGGGTGCGGCATCATGATCGTCACACGGCCATCACGGCTGGTGAGACCAGTGATCCCGCGCGGCGAACCGTTCGGGTTGGCCGGATAACGCTCGGTGACCTTGCCATGGTTGTCGACGAAACGCATCGCCACGCAACCCGACAGATCCGCTTCCAGCAGTGCTTCTTCGCTGGAGAACTCGGCATGACCTTCACCGTGAGCAATGGCGATCGGCATACGCGAACCGGCCATGCCTTGCAGGAAGATCGAGTTCGATTCCTGGATCTGTACCATCGCCACGCGCGCTTCGAACTGCTCGGAGCGGTTACGCACGAAGTGCGGCCAGAACTCGCTGCCCGGGATCAGCTCGTGCAGGTTGGACATCATCTGGCAACCGTTGCACACGCCGAGGGTGAAGCTGTCGTTACGCTCGAAGAAGCCCTGGAAGGCATCGCGGGCGCGGCTGTTGAACAGCGCCGACTTGGCCCAGCCTTCACCGGCGCCGAGTACGTCGCCGTAGGAGAAACCACCGCACGCCACCAGACCTTTGAACTCGTTCAGGTCGACGCGGCCAGCGAGAATGTCGCTCATGTGCACGTCGATCGCGTTGAAACCTGCGCGGTCGAACGCGGCGGCCATTTCCACCTGACCGTTGACGCCCTGCTCACGCAGCACGGCAACTTGTGGGCGGATGCCTTTCTTGATGTAAGGCGCGGCGATGTCCTGGTTGACGTCGTAGCTGAGCTTGACGCTCAGGCCCGGGTTGTCTTCTTCCAGCAACACGTCGAACTCTTGCTCGGCGCAGTCGGCGTTGTCGCGCAGACGCTGGATCTGGTAGCTGGTCTCGGCCCACTGACGTTGCAGCAGACGACGCTGGCCTTCGAACACGGTGTCACCGTTGAAGGTGATGTTGATCTGGCCATTGTTGATCGGCTGACCGATCACCGACACGCAGTCGCCCAGACCGGCCGCGCTGAATTGCGCGAGGATATCTGGCGTGGCGTCCTGACGAACCTGGATCACGGCACCCAGCTCTTCGTTGAACAGGATCGCGGCGATTTCCGCCGAGGATTCGGCAACGCTGTCCAGGTTCAGGCTCAGACCGCAGTGGCCGGCGAAAGCCATTTCCACTACAGACGTCAGCAGACCACCGTCGGAACGGTCGTGGTAAGCCAGCAGGTGACCGTCGGCGTTGAGGCCTTGAATGACCGCAAAGAAGGCTTTCAGGTCTTCGGCGTCATCGACGTCCGGCGCGTGTTTGCCGAGCTTGCCGTGAACCTGGGCAAGGATCGAGGCGCCCATGCGGTTCTGGCCGCGACCGAGGTCGATCAGGATCAGGTCGGTGGTGCCCTTGTCCATGCGCAGTTCCGGGGTCAGGGTCTGACGGATGTCAGCCACTGGCGCGAAACCGGTCACGATCAGCGACATCGGCGAGGTCACGGTTTTTTCTTCGCCGTTGTCGTTCCAGCGAGTGGCCATGGACATCGAGTCCTTGCCGACCGGAATGGTGATACCCAGCTCAGGGCACAGTTCCATGCCGACCGCTTTCACGGTGTCGTACAGACGTGCGTCTTCGCCCGGGTGGCCGGCAGCCGACATCCAGTTCGCCGACAGTTTGATGTCGGAGAGCTTGTTGATGCGCGAAGCGGCAATGTTGGTCAGGGTTTCGCCGATGGCCATGCGGCCCGACGCCGGGGCGTCCAGCAGCGCCAGCGGAGTGCGCTCGCCCATCGCCATGGCTTCACCGGTGTAGACGTCGAAACTGGTGGCGGTGACGGCAACGTCGGCCACCGGAACCTGCCATGGGCCGACCATTTGGTCACGGGCCACGAGGCCGGTGATGGTGCGGTCGCCGATGGTGATCAGGAAGCTCTTGCTCGCCACAGCCGGGTGATGCAAAACGCGTTCGATGGACTCGGTGATGTCGAGGTTCGACGGATCGAAGTCATCGCCCAGTTCGGCTTCACGAACCACCGAACGGTGCATGCGCGGGGCTTTGCCCAGCAACACTTCCAGTGGCATGTCCACCGGGTTGTTGCCGAAGTGGCTGTCGGTCACGGTCAGTTGTGGCTCGGCAGTGGCTTCGCCGACCACGGCGAACGGGCAACGCTCGCGTTCGCAGATCGCCTGGAAGCGCTCGAAATCTTCCGGGCCGACGGCCAGAACGTAACGTTCCTGGGATTCGTTGGACCAGATTTCGTGCGGGGCCATGCCCGGCTCGTCGTTTGGAATGTTGCGCAGTTCGAAACGGCCACCGCGGTCGCCGTCGTTGACCAGGTCCGGGAACGCGTTTGACATAACGCCCGCGCCCACGTCGTGGATGAAGCTGATCGGGTTCTTGTCGCCCAGCTGCCAGCAACGGTCGATGACTTCCTGGCAACGACGCTCCATTTCAGGGTTTTCACGCTGCACGGAAGCGAAGTCCAGGTCCGCCGAGCTGGTGCCGGTGGCCATGGAGGAGGCAGCGCCGCCGCCCAGACCGATCAGCATCGCCGGGCCGCCGAGCACGATCAGCTTGGAGCCGACGACGATTTCGCCTTTCTTGACGTGCTCTTCGCGGATGTTGCCCATGCCGCCAGCCAGCATGATCGGCTTGTGGTAACCACGAACTTCGTCACCGTGCGGGGTGGTGATCGATTGTTCGAAGGTACGGAAGTAGCCAGTCAGGGCCGGACGACCGAATTCGTTGTTGAACGCGGCGCCGCCGAGCGGGCCTTCGATCATGATGTCCAGCGCGGTAACGATGCGCTCAGGCTTGCCGTACGGCACTTCCCATGGCTGTTCGAAGCCCGGGATCTGCAGGTTGGATACGGTGAAACCGGTCAGGCCAGCCTTTGGCTTGGCGCCACGGCCGGTAGCACCTTCGTCGCGGATCTCGCCACCGGAACCGGTAGATGCGCCCGGGAACGGGGCAATCGCGGTCGGGTGGTTGTGCGTTTCAACCTTCATCAGGATGTGCACCGGCTCCTGCACCGCACCGTACTGGCGGGTCTCAGGGTTCGGGAAGAAACGGCCGGCAACGTTGCCGACGATTACCGAGGCGTTGTCCTTATAAGCCGACAGAACGCCTTCGCTGTGCATCACGTAGGTGTTCTTGATCATGCCGAACAGGCTTTTTTCCTGGTTCTCACCATCAATATCCCAACTGGCGTTGAAGATCTTGTGGCGGCAATGCTCGGAGTTGGCCTGGGCGAACATCATCAGTTCGATGTCGTGCGGGTTGCGCTTGAGACCGTTGAAGGCGTTGACCAGATAGTCGATCTCGTCTTCGGCCAGGGCCAGGCCCAGCTCGGTGTTGGCCTTTTCCAGCGCGGCGCGACCGCCGCCGAGGATGTCGATCGCGGTCAGCGGCTTCGGTTCGGCGTGGCTGAACAGGCCGGCGGCCTGTTCGAGGTTGGCCAGAACGATCTGGGTCATGCGGTCATGCAGGACGTCGGCAATCTGCTGGGCTTCGGCTTCGCTGAACTGACCGGCCACGTAGAACGCGATACCGCGCTCCAGACGCTGGATCTTGCTCAGGCCGCAGTTGCGAGCGATGTCGCTGGCCTTGCTCGACCATGGCGAGATGGTGCCAAAACGCGGCAACACCAGGAACAGACGACCGGTCGGCTCTTGTACCGGAACACTTGGGCCGTACTTCAGAAGGCGCGCAAGCACCTGCTGTTCGTCGCCGGTCAGGACGCCGGTGACTTCGGCGAAGTGAGCGAATTCAGCATACAGGCCACTGACAGCTGGAACCTTCTGGCTCAGTTGCTCA
>NZ_JBIUVJ010000036.1:10562-28218 GCF_044742875.1 Pseudomonas sp. NPDC087817 | reverse complement strand
AGGGCAGGAGCGCCGCGCAGGATCAACATCTTCGGGACAGCCTCGGGAAGGGGTGTGCTTTGAGGCCGTGCATTCTAGCCTAAACCGCCCTCAACATCACCCGAAACGCTACGCACGGTTGCACTCGGATATCAATCTGTGTTTCTGCCTTGAGAGTCAAATTTATCCGGCATACGACGAAGGCTTATTTTTACGGTAACAAAATGCCCTTCGGCCCCATTCCTGCGGGGTTTCGCTCGGTTTTGTGATGTCTAGCAGACCTGCCCGCAACTGTCGAGATATGGCGCCCGTGGTCCTTTGCGTATACTGCGCAAATGTTTTTCCCAACGGCTTTGCGTCCGCGGTACGCCAAATGGCTGATCGCAACCGGACTCTTCCTGATGCTCGGTGGCTGTGTTGATAAACCCAACACACTCGAGCGCGTAAAGGAGGATGGTGTGCTGCGGGTGATTACCCGTAACAGCCCCGCCACCTACTTTCAGGATCGCAGCGGTGAAACCGGCTTCGAATACGAGCTGGTGAAGCGCTTCGCCGACGATTTGGGTGTGGAACTGAAGATCGAGACCGCCGACAACCTCGACGACCTGTTTGACCAGATCGGTAAACCGAACGGCCCGGTCCTGGCGGCTGCCGGTCTGGTCAGCAGCGAACAACGCAAAAAACAGGTGCGTTTCTCCCACTCCTACCTCGAAGTCACCCCGCAGATCATTTATCGCAACGGCCAGTCACGGCCGACGGACCCCGGTGATCTGGTCGGCAAGAAAATCATGGTGCTCAAGGGCAGCAACCACGCCGAACAACTGGCCGAGCTGAAAAAGAAATTTCCGGGCATCGAATACGAAGAGTCCGACGCCGTCGAGGTGGTCGACTTGCTGCGCATGGTCGATGAAGGTCAGATCGACCTGACGCTGGTCGACTCCAACGAAGTGGCGATGAATCAGGTGTACTTCACCAACATCCGGGTGGCCTTCGACCTTGGCGATGCGCGCAGCCAGAGCTGGGCCGTGGGACCGGGCGAAGACAACAGCCTGCTCAACGAGATCAACGCTTATCTCGACAAGGTGCAGAAAAACGGCACCCTGCAACGCCTGAAAGATCGCTACTACGGCCACGTCGACGTCCTCGGTTACATGGGCGCCACGACGTTTGCCCAGCACTTGCAGCAGCGTCTGCCCAAATATGAACAGCACTTCAAGACCTACGCCAAGAAAGAGAAAGTCGACTGGCGCCTGCTCGCCGCGATCGGTTATCAGGAGTCGCTGTGGCAACCGACGGTCACTTCGAAAACCGGCGTGCGCGGCTTGATGATGCTGACGCAGAACACTGCTCAGGCGATGGGCGTATCCAACCGTCTTGATCCGAAGCAAAGCATCATGGGCGGCGCCAAGTACCTCGCCTATATGAAGGATCAGCTCGATGATTCGATTCAGGAGCCGGACCGCACCTGGTTTGCCCTGGCGGCGTACAACGTCGGCAGCGGTCACCTGGATGACGCACGCAAACTGGCGTCCCGCGAAGGCCTGAACCCGGACAAGTGGCTGGATGTGAAGAAGATGCTGCCGCGCCTCTCGCAGAAGCAGTGGTACAGCAAAACCCGCTATGGCTACGCCCGGGGCGGCGAGCCGGTGCACTTTGTGGCGAACATTCGTCGTTACTACGACATTTTGACCTGGGTGACGCAGCCGCAGCTTGAGGGTGATCAGGTCGCTGAAGGCAATCTGCATGTTCCGGGTATCGACAAGTCAAAACCCGCCCAGGAACCTGCCCCCCTTTAACAGACAACCCAAATCCAATGTAGGAGTGAGCCTGCTCGCGATAGCGGTGGGTCAGTCAATTTGATCTTGTCTGACACACCGCTATCGCGAGCAGGCTCACTCCTACAGGGTTGTTGTGTTGATGCTTAGTGCTTGGCGGCAGCCAGGATCAGCGCTTTCATTTCGGACACGGCAGACTTGAAGCCGACAAACAATGCATGTGCCACCAGCGCATGGCCGATGTTCAGTTCATTGATGCCCTTGATCGCCGCCACCGCTTCAACGTTGTGGTAGTGCAGGCCATGGCCGGCATTGACGATCAGCCCCTGCGCCAGACCAAACGCCACGCCGTCCGCCACACGCTTCAACTCTTCCGCCACTTCGGTCGGGGTCTCGGCATCGGCATAACGCCCGGTGTGCAGTTCGATCGCCGGTGCACCTACACGTTTCGACGCAGCAATCTGACGCTCATCGGCATCGATGAACAGCGACACTTCGCTGCCGATTTTCGACAGACGCTCGACCGCTGCCCTGATGCGCTCTTCCTGCCCCGCCACATCCAGACCGCCTTCAGTGGTCAGTTCCTGGCGGGTTTCCGGCACCAGGCAAATGTGCGCCGGGCGGATACGCTCAGCGAACGCCATCATTTCTTCGGTGACGCCCATTTCGAAGTTCATGCGGGTTTGCAGCACATCCTTGAGCAACAGCACGTCGCGTTCCTGGATATGCCGGCGGTCTTCACGCAGGTGCACGGTGATGCCGTCGGCGCCCGCCTCTTCCGCGTCGAGCGCAGCCTTGACCGGATCCGGGTAGCGCGTACCACGGGCCTGACGCAGGGTGGCGACGTGGTCGATGTTCACGCCAAGAAGAATGCGATTGCTGGTGGTCACGGATGCGCGCTCCTGAAGAAAAAGATTCGGCGCACAGCATACGGTGAGATCAGGGCTTGCGAAACAGCTCCCGGCTAACGAGGGGACGACCGCCCAGATGGACGGCCAGTGCCTGACGCATCAGGCGTTTGGCGGCGGACAGTGCGCCGGGCGCTGTCCAGTCGGCTTCGGCCATGGCCAGTAATTCAACGCCGTTGAACAGACCCGGCTGCAGCAGGTAGACGCGCTCAAGGCCAGCATCCACTTGCAGACGATAGAGGCCGTCCGGCGCGACAGGTTCGCCGTGGATGTCAGTGTTCATGGAAAAACCGTAGCCGAGATCGTCCAGTAGACGCCATTCGAAGGAGCGCAATAAAGGTTCCAACGGCCGGCCTTCAGCCAGCGCCAGCAAGGTAGCGGCATAGTGATCAAACACCGCCGGGTGCGGATCTTCAGCAGGGAGCAAACGGATCAGCAGTTCATTGAGGTAGAGGCCGCTGAACAGCGCCTCGCCGACCATCCAGGTCGCGTTACCGGCACTTTCCATGCGCCCGACATTCTTCAACTCACCCTTGCCACGAAACTCCACCTCCAGCGGCACGAACGGCCGCGCCAGCGTCCCGGCCTTGCCCCGCGCACTGCGCAGCACCGCCCGCAACCGACCTTGCGGCGTGAGGAAATCGACCAGCGCGCTGGTTTCGCGATAGGCGCGAGAGTGCAGGACGTAGGCGAGTTGGGCGGGGGGTGGGCTTTGCGACATTGAGTTCTCGATGAAGAAACGCAGTCTTGAGATCAACATAAACCAAATGTGGGAGCGGGCTTGCCCGCGATGGCGGATGCACATTCAACATCTCTGCTGAACATTACATCCTCATCGCGGGCAAGCCCGCTCCCACAGGGTTCTCTGGTTAAACAGGAACCGATATTTTTTTACAGATCGCCGTAACCCAGCGAACGCAGCGCGCGCTCGTCGTCGGACCAGCCGCCCTTCACCTTGACCCACAGGTTGAGCATGATCTTGGAGTCGAACAGCAGCTCCATGTCCTTGCGCGCTTCGGTGCCGATGCGCTTGATGCGCTCGCCCTTGTCGCCAATGATGATCTTCTTCTGGCCGTCACGCTCGACGAGGATCAGCGCGTGGATATGCAAGGTCTTGCCCTGCTGCTTGAACTCTTCGATTTCGACGGTGATCTGGTACGGCAGCTCGGCGCCCATCTGGCGCATGATCTTTTCGCGCACCAGTTCAGCGGCGAGGAAGCGGCTGCTGCGGTCGGTGATCTGGTCTTCCGGGAAGAAGTGATCGTTCTCCGGCAGATGATCGGCGATGACCTTTTCCAGCGCTTCGAGGTTGTGCCCGTGCTGCGCGGAAATCGGAATGATCTGCGCGTTCGGCAGCTGTTCCTGCAACCACGACAGGTGCGGCATCAGCTCGGCCTTGTCTTCGATGCGGTCAGTCTTGTTCAGCGCAACGATCAGCGGGCCGGTCACGTATTGCACGCGCTCAAGAACCATCTGGTCTTCGTCGGTCCACTTGGTGCGGTCAACCACGAAGATCACCACGTCGACGTCTTTCAACGCCGCCGAAGCGGTCTTGTTCATGTAGCGGTTCAGGGCCTTTTCGCCACCCTTGTGCATGCCCGGGGTGTCGACGTAGATTGCCTGCACGTCACCCTCGGTCTTGATCCCGAGCATGTTGTGCCGAGTGGTCTGCGGCTTGCGCGAAGTGATCGCGAGCTTCTGGCCGAGGATGTGGTTCAGCAGCGTCGACTTGCCGACGTTGGGACGGCCGACGATGGCAACGTAGCCACAGCGAGTTGCGTTTGTATCAGTCATTGCCATTCTCCACGCCCAGGGCAATCAGTGCTGCGGCGGCCGCTACCTGTTCGGCAATACGACGGCTCACACCCTGACCTCGGCTTTTTTCATTCAGTAAGACAACTTCGCACTCGACGAAGAAGGTTCGGCAGTGCGGTTCACCCTGGATGTCCACCACTTCGTAACGAGGCAGTTCGCAACCGCGCGATTGCAGGTGTTCCTGCAGACGGGTCTTGGGATCCTTGTTGGTATCGACCAGCGTCAGCCCTTCGAACTCGCCGGCCAGCCAGGCCAGTACGCGCTCGCGAGCGACATCCATGCCCGCGTCGAGGTAGATGGCGCCGATCAACGCTTCGAGGGCATCGGCCAGAATCGACTCGCGACGGAAACCGCCGCTTTTCAGTTCACCGGAGCCCAGACGCAGGTAATCGCCAAGGTCGAAACCGCGCGCCAGTACGGCCAGCGTCTCACCTTTTACCAGGCGTGCGCGCAAACGCGACAACTGGCCTTCGCGGGCCAGCGGGAAACGGTCGAACAGCGCCTCACCGGCAACGAAGTTGAGGATGGCATCGCCGAGAAACTCCAGACGCTCATTGTTGCGCCCGGCAAAACTGCGGTGCGTGAGGGCCAGCAGCATCAGCTCCTGGTCCTTGAAGGTGTAACCGAGCTGACGCTCGAGACGGCTTAATGAGGCGCTCACGGTTTACCCACGCTGAGATCAAAGCTGGATTCCACCGCCATCGCCGGGGTACGGCGCAGGCCTGGGACAATTAACGCTGTGTTCAAAAATTAAATCCTGGCTGTAGCGAAGCCGATTGTGCCGGCTCCAGAAATGCATTCGGCGCTGTGGTCAACAGCGCCGTGTGTGATTACTTGATCAGGCCAACCCGCGAGAAATTCGGCAGGTGGCTGAATTTCGGATCCGGCCAGCTCATCCAGACCGCGAAGGCCTTGCCGACGATATTCTGGTCGGGAACCATGCCCAGCAGATCCTTGGGAATGTTCGGATCATCCCAGAAACGACTGTCGTTCGAGTTGTCGCGGTTGTCGCCCATCATGAAGTAGTGCCCGGCAGGCACGGTCCAGGTATGGTCAGGAATGGCGCGGTTGTGATTCATTTCCTTGCGGATCAGGTGCTCGGCGGCGCCGAGTTTCTCTTTGTACAACTCGGCAGTGCCGAGCATACCCGGCTCCGAACCGGCCAATTGTTCGGCAACCGATTCGCCATTGACGAACAGACGCTTGTCAGCGGTGTACCGCACGGTGTCGCCCGGCAGGCCGACTACACGCTTGATGTAGTTGACGTTCGGGTCACTCGGGTAGCGAAACACCATCACATCGCCGCGCTGCGGATCACCGACTTCGATGATTTTCTTGTCGATCACCGGCAGGCGGATCCCGTAAGAAAACTTGTTCACCAGAATGAAGTCGCCGACGTCCAGGGTCGGTTTCATCGAGCCGGACGGGATCTGGAACGGTTCCACGAGGAACGAACGCAGCACCAGCACGATGAACAACACCGGGAAGAACGACTTGCCGTATTCAACCAGCAGCGGCTCTTTGTTCAGTTTCTCGACCACCACGATATCGGGCTGGCTGACACTGCCTTGATAAGAGGCAATGGCAGCACGCCGACGCGGTGCCAGAATCAGCAGATCGAGCAACGCCAACAGGCCGCAGACGAACACGGCGATGACCAGCAACAGCGGGAAATTTAGTGACATAGGACCTGACTATTCCAACCTGAGCACGGCAAGGAAGGCTTCTTGTGGAATTTCCACGTTGCCGACCTGCTTCATGCGTTTCTTACCGGCCTTTTGCTTCTCGAGCAGTTTCTTCTTACGGCTGACGTCACCGCCGTAGCATTTGGCCAATACGTTCTTTCTGAGTGCCTTGACGGTTGTCCGGGCAACGATCTGACCGCCAATGGCAGCCTGGATAGCCACGTCGAACATCTGCCGCGGAATCAGTTCTTTCATCTTCTCGGTCAACTGGCGACCTTTGAAGTGCGAGTTGTCACGGTGCACGATCAACGCCAGAGCATCGACCTTGTCACCGTTGATCAGCACGTCAATTTTCACCAGATTAGCCGATTGGTAACGATCGAAATGGTAGTCCAGCGAAGCATAGCCGCGGCTGGTGGATTTGAGACGGTCGAAGAAGTCGAGCACCACTTCGTTCATCGGCAGGTCATAGGTGACTTGCACCTGATTGCCGAGGAACAGCATGTCGACTTGAACGCCACGCTTCTCGATGCACAGGGTGATGACGTTGCCCAAGTGTTCTTGCGGCACGAGGATGTTGGCGCGCACGATCGGCTCGCGCATGTCTTCGACGGCCGAGACGTCTGGCAGCTTGGACGGGTTGTCGACGTAAATCGTTTCACCGGTTTTCAGCACCAGTTCGAAGATTACCGTCGGCGCCGTGGTGATCAGGTCCAGGTCGTACTCGCGCTCGAGGCGCTCCTGGATGATTTCCATGTGCAGCATGCCGAGGAAGCCGCAACGGAAGCCGAAGCCCAGTGCGTCGGAGCTTTCCGGGGTGTACTGCAGCGACGAGTCGTTGAGGGTCAGCTTCTGCAGCGCTTCGCGGAAATCCTCGAAGTCATCGGAGCTGACCGGGAACAGACCGGCGTAAACCTGTGGCTGGATGCGTTTGAAGCCCGGCAATACCGGAACGTCTGGCGTCGAGCTCAGAGTCAGGGTGTCACCGACCGGGGCACCGTGGATGTCCTTGATGCTGGCGATGATGAAGCCCACTTCGCCGGCTTTCAGGTCAGCGGTGGCGGTGTGTTTCGGGTTGAAAACACCGACGCTGTCGACCAGGTGCACCTTGCCGGTGGATTTCACCAGGATCTTGTCGCCCTTCTTCACGCGGCCATGACGCACGCGTACCAGGGAGACAACACCCAGGTAGTTGTCGAACCAGGAGTCGATGATCAACGCTTGCAGCGGATCTTCGATGTTGCCGGTCGGCGCAGGAATGGTCGTCACCAGACGCTCGAGCACTTCGTCGACACCCAGGCCAGTCTTGGCGCTGCAGGTGACGGCGTCGGTGGCGTCGATGCCAATGATCTTTTCGATTTCGTCTTTGACGCGATCAGGATCAGCCTGCGGCAGGTCGATCTTGTTGAGTACCGGCATGACCTCAAGGCCCTGCTCGATCGCGGTGTAGCAGTTGGCCACGGACTGGGCTTCAACGCCCTGACCGGCATCGACTACCAGCAAGGCACCTTCACACGCGGCCAGGGAACGGCTGACTTCATAGGTGAAGTCGACGTGGCCCGGGGTGTCAATGAAGTTCAGCTGGTAGGTGACGCCATCTTTGGCTTTGTAATAGAGAGTAACGCTGTGGGCCTTGATGGTGATCCCGCGTTCACGCTCCAGATCCATGGAATCCAGTACCTGGGCTTCCATTTCACGCTCGGCCAGGCCGCCGCACATCTGGATGAAGCGATCGGCCAGCGTCGACTTGCCTAAGTCAATGTGGGCGATGATGGAGAAATTGCGGATATGACTCAAATCACTCACGGATCAACACTCAAAAAGGCTGCAGGCATGGCCCGCCGAAAAATAGCCGGGAATTGTACCTGATACACGGCGCAAGCGTCACGTTCGCCTGTCACCCGGATTGCATGCAAAAACGCCCCGATCTGTCGATCGAGGCGTTTTCAGGGTTACGCAGCGGATGAAAGCTTGTTCATCAACCCGCTCGTCTAAGCAGCCAGACACCTGCCAGCGCGCAGACACCGGCCGGCACCAGCACCGCAAACAGCGGCGAGAACCCGAACACCAGGCTCGACGGGCCGAGCAAATCCTGGACGATACGGAAGGTGAAGCCCACCAGTACACCGGTGAACACACGCTGGCCGAGGGTCACCGAACGCAGCGGACCGAAGATGAAGGAGATGGCCATCAGCACCAGCGCCGCGGTCACCAACGGCTGCAACACCTTGACCCAAAATGCCAGCCAGTAACGGCCGTTGCTCAAGCCCTGCTCGGAGAGATAGTGGATGTAACCCCACAGACCACTGATCGACAGCGATTCCGGGGCCATCACCACGGTGCTGAGCAGTTGCGGGCTCAACGCCACATCCCACTGCTCGTTCGGGGTATTGACGACTTCAGTGCTGCGCTCATGAAACTTCGTGGTGGCAACGTCGGTAAGCTGCCATTTGGTGCCGTCGAACTCCGCCTTCTTGGCGAAACTTGAACTCAGCAGATGGCGTTCCTTGTCGAAGTGATAGCGGGTCACGCCATACAACAAGCCGTTAGGTTGCACGGCGTTGATGTGGATGAACTCCTCACCCTGACGGTGCCACATACCGTGCTTGGCGCTTTGCGCGTCGCCGCTGCCCTGGGCCAGCGAGCGATTGGCCTGGGCCATGCTTTCGGTGGCCGGAGCAACGTATTCGCCGATCAGCACGCCCGCCAGCATCAGCACCAGCATCGGTTTCATCACCGCCCAGACGATACGGCCGATGGACACGCCAGCGGCGCGCATCACTGTCAGTTCGCTGCTGCTGGCCAGACTGCCGAGGCCGATCAGGCAGCCAATCAACGCCGCCATCGGCAGCATTTCATAGAGGCGGCGCGGCGCGGTCAGCAAGACAAAACTCAGAACATCAACCAGCGTATAGGTATCGCTGACGTCGCCCATTTCATCGATGAAAGCGAACAACGTCGCCAGACCGAGAATGATTGCCAACACGGCGATGATCGCCATGAACACGCTGCTGCCGATGTAGCGGTCGAGTTTAACCACGGGCCACCTCCAGCGCAGCGGCGCGACGGCTGGCCATCTTCAGACGCAGAGGCTCCCAGTACAGCAGGCCGAGGCCGATGAACAGGAAGATTGCGTGCACCCACCACAAGCCGAGCGCTGGCGGGATCTTGCCTTTTTCAAGGGCGCCGCGGGCGGCAATCAGGATGGTCAGGTAAGCCATATAAAGAAGAATCGCCGGCAGCAGCTTGAGGAAACGCCCTTGGCGCGGATTGACTCGCGACAGCGGCACCGCCATCAGGGTCACGATGAACACCAGCAGTGGCAGGGACAGACGCCATTGCAGTTCGGTTTTCGAGCGAATGTCATCACTGCCCAGCAGAGCCGAGGTCGGCATGGCGTCACGGTCAGTGACCTCTTCGCTGACGTCCGGTTTGGGCAGCAGCACACCGTAGGTTTCGTAATGGATAGCGCGATAGTCGGCCTGTCCCGGGCTGCCGTCGTAGCGGTAGCCGTTGTCGAGAATCAGGTAGCGGTTGCCGTCAGGGCGGACTTCCTGACGGCCCTTTTCGGCCACCAGCACGGAAATCCCGCGGTCCTTCTGATCGGCGCCGAGGTTCTTCTGCGAGATGAACACACTGCCGAGATTGACGCGATCGTCGCTCAGGGTCTCGGTGTAGGTCACCCGGGTACCGTCACGCAGGGCCTGGAAGCGACCTGGCTCAAGGGTGTCGAATTCGGTCAGGGCGTCCTGCTTGTTCAGCAGCAGCTGGAACTGATTGGCGCCTTGCGGGGCCAGCCCCAGGCTCAACCATGCCACGACCAGGGCCACCAGCGTCGCCGGAAACAGGGTCATGCGCAGCAGGCGTTGCTGGCTCATGCCGGTGGCCGAGAGCACGGTCATCTCGCTTTCCAGGTACAGGCGACCGTAGGCCAGCAGGATCCCGAGGAACAGGCCCAGCGGCAGAATCAGTTGCAGGAAGCCCGGCAGACGAAAGCCCATGATCAGGAACAGCGAACCCGGATCGAGCTGGCCGGCGGCGGCCTGAGCGAGGTATTTGATGAAGCGACCGCTCATGATGATGACCAGCAACACCGCACTCACGGCGCTGAGGGTCAACAGGACTTCGCGGGACAGATAACGGAAGACGATCAAACCAGACACTCCAGGGTTGTCAGGCTAAGGCGGCCAAACAAGCAAACACATCGACCGGCCCGCAACGCAGAGCCGTCGAAAAAAGATGCGGCATTATCCTGTGATTGGGGGCGCCTGTCACTGCGCACACTCATCGGCGTGTGCATTACGTTGAAGATCGTACAACCGAGGGTTGTCAGGCGCGGGGAGCGAGGTTCAAACTGCGGCCCTTGTCGCAGGCTTTGGCCTGCGCCTCTTCTATCTATAAGCAGGCGACTGCGGACACCGTCGAACGCCTGTGTGTTGACCATTCATTCAGGGATCCGGACATGGAACTGGTTGTAAAAAGCGTTAGCCCAGAAACGTTGAAAACCGCCACCCTGGTGGTTGCCGTCGGCGAAGGCCGCAAACTCGGCGTCGCCGCCAAGCAGGTCGACGAACTGAGCGGCGGCGCGATCAGCGCTGTACTCAAGCGTGGCGATCTGGCCGGCAAGGTCGGTCAGAGCCTGCTGCTGCACAGCCTGCCTAACCTGAAAGCCGAACGCGTGCTGCTGGTCGGCGTGGGCAAGGATGAAGAACTGGGCGACCGTCCATTCCGCAAAATCGTTGCCGCCATCCTCAACACGCTGAAAGGCCTGGGCGGCAGCGACGCCGTACTGGCACTGGATGAAATCATTGTCAAAAACCGCGACAGCTACGGCAAGACCCGTCTGTTGGCAGAAACCCTGGTAGACGGCGAGTACACTTTCGACCAGTTCAAGAGCCAGAAAGCCGAGCCGCGCGCACTGAAGAAAATCACCCTGCTGACCATCAAGGCTGCGCAAGCCGAAGTGCAACGCGCTGTGAATCACGCCACTGCGATCGCCAACGGCATGGCTTTCACCCGCGATCTGGGTAACCTGCCGCCGAATATCTGCCACCCGACGTTCCTTGGCGAACAAGCGAAGAATCTGGGCAAAGAGTTCAAGGATCTGAAAGTCGAAGTGCTCGACGAGAAAAAGATCAAGTCGCTGGGCATGGGTTCGTTCTACGCCGTTGGCCAGGGCAGCGCCCAACCACCGCGCCTGATCGTCATGCAATACAACGGCGGCAAGAAATCCGAGAAGCCGTACGCACTGGTCGGCAAAGGCATCACCTTCGACACTGGCGGCATCAGCCTGAAGCCGGGCGCCGGCATGGACGAGATGAAGTACGACATGGGCGGCGCTGCCTCCGTGTTCGGTACCCTGCGCGCCGTGCTTGAGCTGAAGCTGCCGATCAACCTGGTGTGCATCCTCGCCTGCGCGGAAAACATGCCGAGCGGCAACGCGTCGCGTCCTGGCGACATCGTCACCACCATGAGCGGCCAGACCGTGGAAATCCTCAACACCGACGCCGAAGGCCGTCTGGTGCTGTGCGATGCCCTGACCTACTCCGAACGCTTCAAGCCGCAAGCAGTAATCGACATCGCCACCCTGACCGGCGCTTGCGTGGTTGCACTGGGCGCTCACACCTCGGGTCTGCTGGGCAACAATGACGAGCTGATCAATCAACTGCTCAGCGCCGGCAAGACTGCCGATGACCGCGCCTGGCAACTGCCGCTGTTCGACGAGTACCAAGAGCAACTGGACAGCCCGTTTGCCGACATCGCCAACATCGGCGGACCGAAGGCCGGCACTATCACCGCTGCCTGCTTCCTGTCGCGCTTCACCAAGAACCTCAACTGGGCGCACCTGGACATCGCGGGTACCGCATGGACCAGCGGCGGCAAGGACAAGGGCGCCACTGGCCGTCCGGTTCCGCTGCTGACCCAATACCTGCTGGACCGCGCAAAAGCCTGAAACCGATGAACCTGGGCGGCGTCACTTTGCAGTGACGCTGCTCAAGGCTCAGGAACCGCAATGACCAAAGTCGACTTCTATATCCTGCCCAGCGCCGATCCGTCGGCACGCCTGGATTTTGCCTGCAAGCTCACCGAGAAAGCCTGGCGCATGGGCCACCGCATCTACCTGCACTGCAGCGATGCCGCTCAACGCGAAGATCTCGATGCGCGCCTGTGGGCGTTCAAGGGCGAAAGCTTCGTGCCCCACGGCCCTGCCGACAGCGAACCGGACGGTTTGATTGTGTTGGGTTTGGGCGATGACTGCGGCGAGCATCAGGATTTGCTGGTCAATCTCGACCTGAGAGTCCCGGCCTTTGCCAACAAGTTCGCCCGGGTGGCGGAAGTGGTGGTGGAAGACCCGACCATTCGAGCCGCAGCGCGGGAGAGTTTTCGCTTCTACCGCGAACAGGGCTATCCTCTGCAAGATCACCGTTTACAGCGACTCTGAGCACTCCAATGGACACTCCGAAACCGCAGCAAAAGTCCGCACACCTGTTGGACGATCTCGAATCGATCCGTCAGTTGCTCGGCGACGACAACCTGCAACCGCCCCTGCTGACCGATACGGTCGATGAGGGTGAACAGGAACAGATTCCGATGCTGTTCGACTCGGTTGGCAATGAGCCACCCGCCGTCGAACCGCCTCCCGCGCCAACCCCGACACCCGCCGCGCAACCTGCCGCAACCGTCGACAAAGGCCCGGACGCCCTGCTCCACCTGGACAGCGAACTGCGCGCCGCCGCGCAATTGATCATGCAAGACGTGATCGACGACTTCGCCCCGCACATCGAAACCGAAATCAAACGCCGCCTCGACGCGCGGATGGAGCGGCTGCTCAGCCAGTACGAATAATTCCTCGATCGCCCCTGTGGGAGCTGGCTTGCCAGCGATAGCATCACTGTGGTTTTCCTGAAAAACCGCGGCGCCTGCATCGCTGGCAAGCCAGCTCCCACATTTAAGCCTCCACCCGCCCCTCCCCCGCTCGCCCTCGGCCCCATGCCCCGCTATACTTCCCGGCTTTTCCTGAATAAATGCCAATAGGGTCCCGCCGCGCATGGATAAGACCTACCAGCCGCACGCCATTGAAACTTCCTGGTACAACACCTGGGAGTCCGAGAACTATTTCGCACCGCAAGGCGCGGGCGATTCCTACACCCTCCTGATCCCGCCGCCGAACGTCACCGGCAGCCTGCACATGGGTCACGGTTTCAACAACGCGATCATGGACGCCCTGATCCGTTTCCGCCGCATGCAGGGTCGCAACACCCTGTGGCAGCCGGGCACCGACCACGCCGGTATCGCCACGCAGATGCTGGTGGAGCGTCAACTGGAAGCCACCGGCCAGAACCGTCATGACCTGGGCCGCGAGAAATTCCTCGAGAAAGTCTGGGAGTGGAAGGACCAGTCCGGCGGTAACATCAGCCGGCAGATCCGCCGCCTCGGCTCGTCCGTAGACTGGAGCCGCGAGCGCTTCACCATGGACGACGGCCTCTCGGAAGCGGTTAAAGAAGCGTTCGTGCGCCTGCACGAAGACGGCCTGATCTATCGCGGCAAGCGCCTGGTCAACTGGGACACCAAATTGCACACGGCGATTTCCGATCTCGAAGTGGAAAACCACGACGAGAAAGGTTTCCTGTGGAATCTGAAGTACCCGCTGGCTGACGGCGCGAAAACCGCTGAAGGCAACGATTTCCTGATCGTCGCGACCACCCGTCCGGAAACCATGCTCGGCGACTCCGCCGTCGCGGTTAACCCGAACGACGAGCGCTACAAAGCCCTGATCGGCAAGTTTGTCGAGCTGCCACTGGTTGGCCGCCGCATCCCGATCATCGCCGACGATTACTGCGACCCGGAATTCGGCACCGGCTGCGTGAAAATCACCCCGGCCCACGATTTCAACGACTACGAAGTCGGCAAGCGCCACAACCTGCCGCTGCTGAACATCTTCGACAAGAACGCCAACGTGCTGCCAGCCGCTCAGGTGTTCAACCTCGACGGCACGCTGAACGACAGCATCGACGGCAAGATCCCGGCTGAATACGCAGGTCTCGAGCGTTTCGAAGCGCGCAAGCAGATCGTCGCTGCGTTCGACGCCGCCGGCCTGTTGGTCAGCGTCGACGATCACAACCTGAAAGTGCCGAAGGGCGATCGCTCCGGCACCGTCATCGAGCCGTGGCTGACCGACCAGTGGTACGTGTCGACCAAGCCGTTGGCTGAGCCGGCGATTGCTGCCGTTGAAGACGGCCGTATCCAGTTCGTGCCGAAGCAGTACGAAAACATGTACTTCTCGTGGATGCGCGACATCCAGGACTGGTGCATCAGCCGTCAGTTGTGGTGGGGCCACCGGATTCCGGCCTGGTACGACGAGTCGGGCAAGGTCTACGTCGGCCGCGACGAAGCCGAAGTGCGTGCCAAGCACAACCTCGGCCCGGACGTTGCGCTGCAGCAGGACAACGATGTTCTCGATACTTGGTTCAGCGCGGGCCTGTGGACGTTCTCCACCCTCGGCTGGCCGGAAAAGACCGAGTTCCTGAAGAAATTCCACTCCACCGACGTGCTGGTCACCGGTTTCGACATCATTTTCTTCTGGGTTGCCCGGATGATCATGCTGACGATGCACCTGATCAAGAACGAGGACGGCACGCCGCAGGTGCCGTTCAAGACCGTTTATGTACACGGTCTGGTGCGTGATGGCCAAGGCCAGAAGATGTCCAAGTCCAAGGGCAACGTCCTTGACCCGCTGGACATCATCGACGGTATCGAGCTTGAAGCGCTGGTGCAAAAACGCACCTCGGGCATGATGCAGCCGAAAATGGCGAAGAAGATCGAGAAGCAGACCCGCGACGAATTCGCCGACGGCATTGCCAGCTACGGCACCGACGCCCTGCGTTTCACCTTCTGCTCGCTGGCGTCGACCGGTCGCGACATCAAGTTCGACATGGGCCGCGTCGAAGGCTATCGCTGGATCATCTCGCAACTGCAACGCACTGAAGCCGAAGTGACCCGTCAACTGGATCAGTTCCGTTTCGACCTCGCCGCGCAAGCGCTGTACGAGTTCATCTGGAACCAGTACTGCGACTGGTACCTGGAATTGTCCAAGCCTGTGCTGTGGGACGAAAACGCTCCGGTTGAACGTCAGCGCGGCACCCGCCGTACGCTGGTTCGCGTACTGGAAGTGGCACTGCGTCTGGCGCATCCGTTCATGCCGTTCATCACTGAAGAAATCTGGCAGCGCATCGCGCCGCTGGCCGGCATTCAGGGCAAGACGATCATGCTGCAACCTTGGCCAGTGGCCAACGAAGAGCGCATCGATCCGGCCGCCGAAAACGACATCGAATGGCTCAAGGAACTGATGCTCGGCACGCGCAACATCCGTGGCGAAATGAACATCGGCCCGGGCAAGCCACTGCCGATCTACCTGAAGAACGTCAGCGCTGAAGATCAGCGTCGCCTGACCGAGAACGAAGCGCTGCTGAAGAAGCTGGCGCGCCTGGAATCGATCACCGTTCTGGCGGCCGGCGAAGAAGCGCCACTGTCCGCTACCGCCCTGGTTGGCGAGATGGAAGTGCTGGTGCCAATGGCCGGTCTGATCGACAAGGGCGCTGAGCTTGCGCGTCTGGACAAGGAAATCCTGCGTCTGCAGGGCGAAGTCCAGCGTGTTGGCGGCAAACTGTCCAACGCCGGTTTCGTTGACAAGGCCCCGGCCGAAGTCATCGAGAAGGAACGCGCCAAACTGGCCGAGGCTGAACAGGCCTTGGGCAAACTGGCCGAGCAGCACGCGCGGATTTCCAGTCTGTAAGGGCAAGCCGCGATGAAAAAGGGAGGCCACATTGGCCTCCTTTTTTTGTTTCTGCAATTTCACAGCCACCGAAGAACCCTGTGGGAGCGGGCTTGCCCGCGATAGCGTCGGGTCAGGCGACATTTATGTCGACTGATACACCGCCATCGCGGGCAAGCCGGCTCCCACAGGCTCCTCGGTGTTCTTTGCATTACGTTCACAGCGGCTGGATGTGGGACAATACCCGCCACTTTCAGCCATACCCGAATCGACCACGCCCATGACCGCCCCCCGCACACCCAAACCTGCGCGCAAGAAACCTGACTCCGCGACCCCGGCCAAAGCCGTTGAACCGCGTGAAAAGGCCAGCCTGCACCCGCGCAATCGCCATCAGGGTCGTTACGACTTCCCGGCGCTGATCAAGACCACGCCAGAACTGGCGAAATTCGTGATCATCAATCCGTATGGCAAGGAAAGCATCGACTTCGCCAGTCCGGACGCGGTACGGGTGTTCAACCGGGCGCTGCTCAAGTCGTTCTATGGCATTCAGCATTGGGACATCCCGGCTGATTACCTCTGCCCGCCAGTGCCGGGCCGTGCCGATTACGTGCACTTCCTCGCCGACCTGCTGGCCAGCATGAACGACGGCAAGGTCCCGCGCGGCGCGATCGTCAACGTGCTGGACATCGGCATGGGCGCCAACTGCGTTTATCCGCTGATCGGTAACAGCGAATACCGCTGGCACTTCCTTGGCTCGGAAATCGACCCGACAGCCGTTGCCGCTGCCACGGCCATCGTCCAGTCCAACGACCTGAACAAGGTCATCAAGCTGCGCCAACAGGAGAACCGCAAGCACATCCTGATTGGTCTGCTGGAACCGGGCGAGCGTTTTGACCTGACCATGTGCAACCCGCCGTTCCACGCTTCGATGGACGAGGCGACCAAGGGCAGCGAGCGTAAATGGCGCGCACTGGGCAAGGCTGACCCGAAACGCAAACTGCCGGTACTGAACTTTGGTGGGCAGTCGGCCGAGTTGTGGTGTGAAGGGGGCGAAGCGCGTTTCGTGACGCAACTGATCGCCGAGAGCGCGAACTTCCAGCACAAAGTGCTGTGGTTCAGCACCCTGGTGTCGAAAGCCTCGAACCTGCCAGCCATCGAAACGGCGCTGAAAAAGGCCGGTGTACTGGAAAGTCAGGTTGTTGAGATGTCTCAAGGACAGAAGCAGAGCCGCTTCGTCGCCTGGACCTTCCAGACCAAGTCCGAACAGCAGATCTGGCGTCGCGAGCGCTGGACCCGCTAACGCAGCGCAGCCCCCTGTAGGAGCGAGCCTGCTCGCATTAGCGATATATCAGTCGACATTCAAGGTGACTGACCCACCGCTTTCGCGAGCAGGCTCGCTCCTACAAAGGTTGAGCGTGCATCGCCAAATCGCAGACACAAAAAAACCGTGCCCGGATCGCTCCGGAGCACGGTTTTTTTATCGCTGCGTCTTACTTGTTCACAGCGTCGGTCAGGCCTTTGGCCACAACCAGCTTGATCACTTTCTTTGCAGGGATTTCGATGGCAGCGCCAGTCGAAGGGTTACGGCCAGTGCGGGCAGGACGCTAGTTCACTGTAAGCTAGCCGATACCTGGCAAGTAGATTTCGCCGACGTTTTCAAGCTGATCGGCAACGATTTGGCCCAGTTGGTCAAGAGCGTTACGCTCGGTGGTTTTCGGCGCG
>NZ_JBIUVJ010000036.1:0-10552 GCF_044742875.1 Pseudomonas sp. NPDC087817 | reverse complement strand
GTCGGCGATCAGTTGGTCTTTAGTAAGAGCCATGTAGTGTTCCTTCCCTATCAAATTCATATGGATTGCAGAGTGCAGTGTCAGCCATCGAGCCCGATCTTCTGGATCTGGCACCCTCGGCGATAACCACGACGAGTCGGGTTATAGATACCGAAATCAGGGTTTGGTTCGACCTGACAAATGCTGATTGCACGCTTAACGCAGTGACTTCGCGTAAGACCGGGCAAAACTAGCACAGAGACGGGGAAATATCCGCCTCTAGCTACCCATTTGGTCAGGTTTATTGCTCTAAATCGGTAAAAAACTGCATAAGGGCCGCTACCCGCCCCGGATTTGCCCTTCACCCCGCGCCAAAACCAGTGGTTGCGGTACACTGGGCGCTTTTTCGGGGGAGCCTGCCCTCCTCCCTTCCAACAGCCGAGAAGCCCATGCCGATCCGTCATTGCATCGTCCACCTGATCGACAAAAAACCCGACGGCACGCCCGCAGTTCTGCACGCCCGTGACACGGAACTGGCCGAGTCTGCAGCCATCGAGAACATGCTCGCCGACCTCAACGAGAGCTATAACGCCAAACAGGGCAAAGCCTGGGGCCTGTTCCATCCGGAATCCGGTGCGTTCCCGTTCAGCGGCTGGCTGAAGGAGTACATGGAGGGCGGCCGCGACTTCACCGCGTTCAGCAAAGTCGCCGTCGAGCACCTGCAGAAGCTGATGGAAGAATCGAACCTGTCGGTCGGTGGCCACGTGCTGTTCGCCCACTACCAGCAAGGCATGACCGATTACCTGGCGATCGCCCTGCTGCACCACAGCGAAGGTGTGGCCGTCACCGATGAGCTGGACGTGACCCCGTCGCGCCACCTCGACCTCGGTCAGTTGCACTTGGCGGCGCGGATCAATGTTTCCGAGTGGCAGAACAACAAGCAGTCCAAGCAATACATTTCGTTTATCAAGGGCAAGAACGGTAAGAAGGTGTCGGAATACTTCCGCGATTTCATCGGCTGCCAGGAAGGCGTAGACGGCCCGGGCGAGACCCGCACCCTGCTCAAGGCTTTCAGCGACTTCGTCGAAAGCGAAGACCTGCCGGAAGACTCCGCCCGCGAGAAAACCAAGACTCTGGTGGATTACGCCAGCAGCCAGGCCAAGCTCGGCGAGCCGATGGGCCTGGAAGAGCTGTCGGAGCTGATCGACGAAGAACGCCCGAAAGCTTTTTACGATCACATCCGCAACAAGGACTACGGCCTGTCGCCAGAGATCCCGGCGGATAAGCGCACGCTTAACCAGTTCCGTCGCTTCACCGGCCGCGCCGAAGGCCTGTCGATCAGCTTTGAAGCGCACCTGCTGGGTTCGAAGATCGAGTACGACGAAGAGGCTGGCACCTTGGTGATCAAAGGCCTGCCGACTTCGCTGACCGATCAGCTGAAGCGCCGCAACTGATGCTGGGCAATGTGCTGAAGAAGGTCGCGCTGTTTCTGCTGGTGGTCGTGGTCTATCAGAACTGGGGCAAGATCGAGCGGGTGTTTAATCCGTCGCAGATGGTCGCGGAGCAGACGCGGGCTCAAGCCAATGTCGTGCTCTATGCCACCGACTGGTGTGGCTACTGCAAGCAGACCAAGCGCTTTCTCGACAGCAAGGGGATTCCTTTCAAGGAGTTCGATATCGAGAAGGATGCTGAAGCGCGCAAGGCGTATGAGGCATTGGGCGGGCGCGGGATTCCGTTGATTGACGTCAACGGGACATTGATTCGCGGGTTTGACCCGGACGAAATCCTCGCCGCCCTGAAATAACGCACTCCCCTGTGGCGAAGGGATTTATCCCCGATGGGCAGCAAAGCGGCCCCAGCTTTTCAGCCGCAATGCGCATTGACAGGATTAGCGCCTGCTGCGCAGCCGATCGGGGATAAATCCCCTCGCCACGATTGCTCCTCTCACCACCAGGTCAGATTCGACTTGCTGATCAGCGTGCTTCGATACGGAAGCCGAAGCGCGGGAAGTGCACATGCACCACACCGCCACGCTCGTCTTCACGGCGCAGGATCAGCTCTTCACGGCCGGCAAACAGCAACTCTCCCACCACCGGATCAACCCCGTAATCCGTCGCGGCAATCGCCACTTGCTGCCCAGCCTTGAAGCCGTTCGGATCGACGAACTGCTCATCCGGCAACGCCGCCGGTGTCGCATTACGCGCAACCTCCAACGCCTCTTCCGAGGTCATCTCGCTCGCCGCACCGTGGCCAAAACCCAGCACACGACCCAACCAGGCCGAAACAGCCGGATACTCATCCACCAGCGGCGCGGTCACGTGAGTCGCTTTGAGGAACCACAATGGATGCGCCAGCGCGAAGTCAGCAATCGACGGCTCACCAAACAGGAAGTCGCCCTGCTCGCGCTGCAACTGCTGCTCCAGGCGCGCCATGATCGTTGGCCATTGATGCTTGGCCTGTTCAGCCGACAGCCGGGTGGCACTGCCGCCACTGAACAGACCGGCACGGTCGGCAATGAACGCCTTGATCGCTTCCGGCGGCAGCTTGCCGAAACGGACCGCCACTGACTCAGGCTGAAACACCAGGCTGACCGCATGCTGGAACACCACCGAATCGGCCCACGCCGCGAAACTGGCGCTGGTCATTTCCTGACCTTCGGGGAAAAACGCCGGCAGGGCTTTTTCCTGCTCCAGACGACGGGCGATCAACGATGTGTCGCAGTAGATGTCGGCACCGATCTGCAGCACCGGGGTCTTGCGATAACCGCCGGTCAGGGCCGTCAGATCCGGCTTCGGCATCACCGGCGAGATATGCACCGAACGCCAGGACAAGCCTTTGAAACCCAACAGCAGGCGGGCCTTTTCGGCAAATGGGGAGGTCGGGTAGTGGTGCAGAATCAACTCGGACATGCTCGGCTCCGCCGCTCAGATAGTGAGTCGGCAGCTTAGCGTGCATTTACTTAGCAGCCTACAGATCTGGCTGATGGGAACCAATCAGTCAGATTGATAAGACGCGACCAGACATTCCTTGGCGCTCTTGCGCAGTTTTTTGATCAGCCGTTCCTGGCGCAGCGCGTCGCTCTTGTCTCGGCACAGCTCGGTGTAGACCAGCGCCATGGCCGGGCTGGAGAGGAAGAACCGTGCACCTTTGCCGCTCTGGTGCTTGGCGAAACGACGCACCGGGTCGTCACTGATCCCGCAATACAACGAGCCGTTGGCCGCACGAACGAGGTAGACGAACCAGGACTTGCTCACCGGTTCGGCAACATCGACAGATTTTTCGCTAAGGCTGGTCACTTCGGGATCAAGGCGTGTAGGAAACAGGCCGCGATCTTATCAGCGACCGGCCTGAAATGCCTTCAGTCCCTTCAGTGCCTGGGCACGGACGGCGTTGCGCACCAGTGGCGTCCAGCCCAGCAGCAGGCCTTTGAAACCCAGGGCCTGACGCGACCAGCGCCACAGATCGAAGTGGTCATGGTGTTCGCAGATCTTGCCGTCACGGAAGACGAAGCGCGCCTGGATATCGTTGATCACGACGTTGCCGGTCTGACTGAACAGATAAGTTGCCACCCAATGGGCGCCGCCGCTGCGCTCGTCGGCGCGGACGTTGTCGAAGGTCAGCGAGAAGTCTTTTGCCCGAGTGGTGAGCATGCGCCACATGTCGCCGGCATCGCGCCCGCGCAAATGGCCGAAGGCCGGATCGCTGAAGACCACGTCATCGGTGTAGCACGCGGCCATGCCTTCGGCATCGAGGCGCTGGAAGGCCTGGTAGAAGCGGGTGATCAGGGCGGCGTGGGCTTCGCTCATGGGCAAACTCCAGAAGATGGACAGATTGCCAGCACGATAAGCGGAAGACCGCAGAAACACTATCGGCATTCGCGCACCGAATATCAGCAACACACAGAACCACTGTAGGAGTGAGCCTGCTCGCGATAGCGGTGTGTCGGTCAACATTGCGCTGACTGACACACCGCTATCGCGAGCAGGCTCACTCCTACAATTTGAACCGTGTCAGATCTTTTCGCTTTGCACTTGCACGTACAACGCACGCCCGGCACCGAGGCCGGCAATGATCGCACCGGTACCAATAATGCCGAAGATCCAGCCCACCGCATTCCAGCCGCCAGTCCAGTCATGCACGATGCCGACCGCAAACGGCCCCATCGACGCCAGGGTGTAGCCAAAGCCTTGGGACATGCTCGACAGGTTCGCCGCGACGTGAGAATCCCGCGAGCGCAGCACGATCAGAGTCAGCGCCAGGCTGAACGTACCGCCTTGCCCCAGACCCAGCAGAATCGCCCAGCCCCACAGGCCTTCGATTGGCGCGTACAGGCAACCGAACAGGCCACCGAGGGTCAGCGCCATCACCACGACGATTGCCAGACGCTGATCCTTGCCGCGAGTCGCCAGCCACGGTGCGGCGAGCGAACTGGCGAGCTGGATGATCACCGAGCCGGACAGCACCAGACCCGCTTGAGTCGGCGTCAGACCACGACCGATGAGGATCGACGGCAACCAGCCGAACACGATGTAGGCCAGCGACGATTGCAGGCCCATGTACAAGGTCACCTGCCAGGCCAGCGGATCACGCAGCAGACCGCGCACGCGATAGGCGACATTGTGTGCACCGTGTTTCTGCCCGACTTGCGGCAGCCAGAACACCGCTGCCACCAGCGCTGGAATCACCCAGAAACCGAGCCCCATGGCCCAGCTGTGATCGAAATGTTCGCTCAACGGCACGCTCGAACCCGCCGCCATCGCCGCACCCAGACACAAGGCCATGGTGTAGACACCGGTCATGGTGCCGGCGTGTTTGGCGAAGTCGCGTTTTACGATGCCCGGCAGCAATACGCCGATGATGCCGATGCTCGCGCCGCCCAGCACGCTGCCGGCAAACAGACCGATTTCACCGAAGTTGCTGCGCAGGATAATGCCGCCCGCGAGTGTCAGCAGAATGCCCAACACTACGCGCTCGGCACCGAAGCGCCGCGCCAGAATCGGCGCCAGCGGGGCGAACAGCCCCAGGCACAGTACCGGCAGCGTGGTCAGCAAACCGGCCTGAGCGGCGGACAGACCGAGACTTTTCGAGACGTCACTGAGCAGCGGCGCCATGCTCGACAGCGCCGGACGCAGGTTCAGCGCCACCAGAATCAGCCCCAACAGCAGCAACCACGGGCGCCGCACCAACGGATGGCTTTGCTGCACCTCCTCGTCATCGGCCTCGGCATCGATCAGCAGCTCTTCAAGCTTCGGGGTTGTGGATATCTCACTGCGGGACATGGACTTCTCGGTTTCAAGGTTCATTGATCAACTGCCTGGATAAAGCTTTGGCCCGTTCCGGGTCACGTTGTTCGACCGCATCAAGCAACTCGATGTGCAAGTCGAACACTTCCTGACGGCGCGGGACGATGTTCAGGGTTTGGCGTAATTGCGCGCCGACGATGCTGGAGAAATAGCGATAGAGCTCGCTGAGGGTCGGGTTGTGCGCGGCATCGACCAAGCGGCGGTGGAACACCAGATCGCAAGCGATGTAAGTGTCGAGATCGCCGTGATAGTGGCTGCCGCTGGTGCCAAGCGCCTCACGCAATGCGGCGAGGTCCTCATCGGTGCGGCGCAATGCCGCCAGGCCAATGGCCTCGACTTCGAGGATGTGCCGGGTTTCCCGCGCCTGATCCAGCGAACACCTGGACAGCGCCTTGAGCGTGTCCATGGGATCGACGACTGCGCGCAAGTAACTGCCGTCGCCCTGACGGATGTCGATCAATCCGGAAAACGCCAATACGCGCATGGCTTCACGCACGGTGTTACGGCTGATGCCCAGCTCGGCGCACAGCTCGGGCTCGGTCGGCAACCGCTCGCCGACCTGCCAGGCACCACTGTTGATGCGCTGACGGAGCTGGTCCAAGGCCTGATCGACCAGAGATCGTTTGATGAGTGGAGAAATGTCTGACATAGGATTCGCCCTTTCATCCAATCATAGGATGAATTTTCCGACATGTTAGTCAGACCCACGTAGGACGGCAACCTCCTAGGGTCAATCGGAGACACATGGAGCGGGATTTTCGATTGGTCAAAATTACCCTTTAAGGGTAATTTTAGGGACAGGGTTTTGGCTTCTTATGGAAAAGAACACACCCCATTACGACTTGGCGGTGATCAAGGCTGAGGTGCGGCGGCTTGGAAGAAGGGCTTTCACCAGGAGCTCAGCAGAGTCCGGTGATCTTCTCGGCTTTAGCATCAGAGAGATGCAAGAAATCGTTTTCGAGCTGCAGAACAGGATGTTGTACAAGTCGATGACCAGCTATGACGATCATCGAGTCTGGCAGGACGTTTATCACACCCATTCACAAGATCTGGAGATTTACATCAAGGTGACATACCGCCCTGCCGGCGGCGCACCGGTAATCTCCTTCAAGGAGAAAAACCCATGAAAACCCGGCAATGTTTCAGCTGTGGTGCCCGTGAGGGAATGAGGCATTTCACGGGCCGATGCGAGACCCTGAGTGTCAAAGGCATGGAGCGCCGTGTAAATGATCTTGCCGGCTGGGAATGCCAGCAGTGCGACGAAGTCGAGTGGGATGATGATACCGATAGCGCGGAACGTTATACGAAAGCCGGCGATGAGCTGGTTATCGCCGCCAGACAAATGATCGGCGCCGAGATGAAACGTATTCGACGCAAATTGCACCTGACGCAAAAAGAGACGGTGCAACTGCTCTCCGGTGGCGGACATAACGCGTTCTCTCGCTACGAGCGCGGTGAGTTACTGCCACCCAAGGCGTTGGTACTGCTAATGCGTCTGCTGGATCGTTATCCCTACATGCTCGTCGATGTTCAGACGCTGGCAGAGGGCGCAGACCTGAGAGGTTTCAAGCACACCGTTCACAAAGAACACGAAACCCTGACCGTATCCTGACCCCACAAAAAACCAACCCGGCACAAGGCCGGGTTGGTTTTACGCACAAATCATCAATGCAATATCTGACTCAAGAACAACTTCGTCCGCTCATTCTGCGGATTGTCGAAGAAGTCATTCGGCGCCGCCTGCTCAACGATTTCGCCCTTGTCCATGAAGATCACACGGTTCGCCACGGTGCGGGCAAAGCCCATTTCGTGAGTCACGCAGAGCATGGTCATGCCGTCTTCGGCCAGACCGATCATGGTGTCCAGCACCTCTTTCACCATCTCCGGATCGAGCGCTGAAGTCGGTTCATCGAACAGCATGATTTTCGGTTTCATGCACAGTGCGCGGGCGATCGCCACACGCTGCTGCTGACCGCCGGACAGTTGCCCCGGGAATTTATGCGCCTGCTCCGGAATGCGTACGCGTTCCAGATAATGCATGGCGATTTCCTCGGCCTTGCGTTTGGGCATCTTGCGTACCCACATCGGCGCCAGGGTGCAGTTCTGCAAAATGGTCAGGTGCGGGAACAGGTTGAAGTGCTGGAACACCATGCCGACTTCGCGGCGGATCGCTTCGATCTGCTTGAGGTCGTTGGTCAGTTCCACACCATCGACCACAATGCGGCCCTGCTGGTGTTCTTCCAGACGATTGAGGCAACGAATCGTCGTGGATTTGCCGGAACCCGACGGGCCGCACAGGACGATACGCTCGCCCTGTTTGACGTTGAGGTTGATGTCTTTCAGCACGTGGAACTGGCCGTACCACTTGTTGACGCCCTGCATCTGAATAATGCCTTCAGGGCCCACTGGCTTTTTGCTTGCTTCGCTCATTTACAGAGAACTCCTAACGCTTGTGGCCAGTGTCGAGCTTGCGTTCCAGATGCATGGAATAGCGCGACATACCAAAACAGAAAATCCAGAACACCAGGGCGGCGAACACATAGCCTTCGGTGGCCATGCCCAGCCATTTCGGATCGGCAGCGGCTTGCTTGACGCTGTTGAGCAGGTCAAAGAGGCCGATGATGATCACCAGACTGGTGTCCTTGAACAGCGCAATGAAGGTGTTGACGATGCCGGGAATGACCAACTTCAGGGCTTGCGGCAGGATCACCAGGCCCATCGAACGCCAGTAACCGAGGCCCATCGCTGCAGCCGCTTCGTACTGACCCTTGGGGATCGCTTGCAGACCGCCGCGCACCACTTCGGCCACATAGGCCGACTGGAACAGGATCACGCCGATCAGCGCCCGCAGCAATTTGTCGAAGTTCATGCCTTCGGGCAGGAACAGCGGCAGCATCACCGAGGACATGAACAGCACCGTGATCAACGGCACGCCGCGCCAGAACTCGATGAAGGTCACGCAGACCACACGAATCGCCGGCATGTTCGAGCGTCGTCCCAGCGCCAGCACAATCCCCAGCGGCAGGGCGCCGGCGATACCGACAGTGGCGATCACCAGGGTCAGCATCAGGCCGCCCCATTGGCTGGTCGCCACGTTGGTCAGGCCGAAGCCGCCGTGCAGCAGGATGAAAGCAATGATCGGGTACAGCACCAGGAAACTCAGCCCGTATATCGCTTTACGCGGTACACGCGAGATAAACAAAGGCGCCGCGCCGATGACCGCCAGCCACACGGTCAGGTCCACGCGCCAGCGCAGTTCCGGCGGATAGTAGCCGTACATGAACTGGCCGAAGCGCTGCTGAATGAATACCCAGCAGGCGCCTTCCTTGGTGCAGTCGGCGCGGGTGGTGCCGACCCAGTTGGCATCGACAATCGCCCAGCTGAGGATCGGTGGCACCACGAGATAGATCAGGTAGAACGCAAACAGGGTCAACAGGGTGTTGAGCCAGCTGGAGAACATGTTCGCGCGCATCCACGCCACCACGCCGATGCTGCTGTTCGGTGGGGGCATGTCGGGTTTGAAAGTATGAGTACTCATGCGCTTTTCCTTACCGCTCGATCAGCGCAATGCGCTTGTTGTACCAGTTCATCAGCAGGGAAATGCTGATACTGATCGCCAGGTAAACGCTCATGGTGATCGCAATCACCTCGATCGCCTGACCGGTCTGGTTGAGTACCGTGCCGGCGAACAGCGAGACCATTTCCGGGTAACCGATACCGGCCGCCAGCGAGGAGTTTTTCGCAAGGTTCAGGTATTGGCTGGTCAGCGGCGGAATGATCACGCGCAGGGCTTGCGGGATGATCACCTTGCGCAGGGTCGGGCCGTTGCGCAGACCTAGGGAACGGGCCGCTTCGGTCTGGCCGTGGCTGACCGACTTGATCCCCGAACGGACGATCTCGGCGATAAACGCTGCCGTGTAAACGGTCAGGGCCAGGGTCAACGCGAGCAGTTCCGGGATCAGCACCCAGCCACCGACGAAGTTGAAGCCCTGCAACTTGGGCATTTCCCAGTGCAGCGGTGCGCCGAAGATCAGTGCGCACAAGGTCGGGATCAGCAACATGATCGCCAGCCCCGTCCAGAACTTGTGGAACGGTACGCCGGTTTCTTCAAAGCGCTTGTTGGCCCAACGGCACATCAGCACGGTCGCGATGATCGCCACCACGACGCTGCCGAAAAAAGCCCAGAAGCCATCAGCCATCAGCGCCGCCGGCATGTTCAGGCCACGGCTGCTGACGAAGAAGGTGTCGCCGAAGTTATGGCTGTTGCGCGGCCCCGGCATGGTCAGGAACACCGCGAAGTACCAGAACAGGATTTGCAGCAGCGGCGGAATGTTGCGGAAAACTTCCACGTACACCGTCGCCAGTTTGCTGATGATCCAGTTCTGCGACAGCCGCGCCACGCCGATGATGAAACCGAGAATCGTCGCCAGAATCACGCCGATCACTGTCACCAACAGGGTGTTGAGCAAACCGATGACAAAGACGCGGGCATAGCTGTCCGCTTCCGTGTAGTCGATCAGGTGTTGAGCGATGCCGAACCCGGCACTGCGCTCCAGAAAGCCGAAACCGGAGGTAATGCCCCGGTGCTGAAGGTTGGTTTGCGTGTTGTCGAACAGGTACCAGCCCAGCGAGACCACCGCCACAACGGTGATGATCTGGAATAGCCACGCACGCACTCGTGGATCGCTGAGGCTGAGCCTCTGCTTTGGTGCGCCGATTGAATTTTGCATGAAGTGCCCCGCAAGAAATGGAACAGAACATCACCCGGCGGTTGGCCCGCCGGGTGATAGAACCATTAGCGCACTGGTGGTGCGTACTGAATGCCGCCGTTGTTCCACAGGGCGTTCAGGCCACGGTCGATTTCCAGCGGAGTGCTCTTGCCGAGGTTTTTCTCGAAGATTTCGCCGTAGTTGCCGACTTGTTTGACGATCTGCACGACCCAGTCCTTCGGCAGTTTCAGGTCCTTGCCGTACTCGCCGTCAGCACCGAGCATACGGGCGACGTCCGGGTTCTTGGTCGACTTGGCTTCAGCTTCGACGTTCTTCGAGGTGATGCCGGCTTCCTCGGTGTTGAGCAGCGCGTAGCCGACCCAACGGACGATGGCCAGCCACTCGTCGTCGCCGTTACGTACGACCGGGCCCAGTGGTTCTTTGGAAATGGTTTCCGGCAGAACCACGTAGTCCTTCGGCGAAGCCAGCTTGCTGCGCTGGGCGAACAGTTGCGATTTGTCGGAGGTCAGCACGTCGCAACGACCGGATTCCAGCGACTTG
>NZ_JBIUVJ010000035.1:0-50857 GCF_044742875.1 Pseudomonas sp. NPDC087817 | reverse complement strand
ATCATCCTTTGGATGAGCGAGAGTAAACCCGGTCCATAACTCTTAACCCTTAGCCGTAGTTGGATTAGCTGATGAACAAATTGATCGTGAGTCTGCTGTTGACCGTGGGAATCTCAGGCTTCGCCCATGCTGCCGGTGATGCCGCAGCAGGCCAGGCAAAAGCCGCCGTCTGCGGAGCCTGCCATGGCCCGGACGGTAACAGCATGGCACCAAACTTTCCAAAACTGGCCGGTCAAGGTGAACGCTACCTGACCAAGCAACTGCACGACATCAAGTCGGGCAAGCGCACCGTACTGGAAATGACGGGCCTGCTGACCAACCTGAGCGATCAGGATCTGGCCGACATCGCCGCCTACTTCGCCAGCCAGAAAGGCAGCGTCGGCGCCGCCGATCCGAAGATCGTCGCGCGCGGTGAAGCCCTGTTCCGTGGCGGCAACCTCGCCAAAGGCCTGCCCGCCTGCACCGGTTGCCACTCGCCGAACGGTGCTGGCAACGCCGCTGCCGGTTTCCCGCATCTGGGTGGCCAACACGCGCAATACATCGCCAAACAACTGACCGACTTCCGCAAGGAAGAAGGCGGTCGCACCAACGACGGCGACACCATGACCATGCAGACCATCGCCAAACGCCTGAGCGACGAAGACATCGCAGCCGTCTCCAGCTACATTCAAGGCCTGCACTAAGACCCACGGATAGAGCGTTGCCGGCGAGGGACATCTCCTGCAACGTTAACGCTCGATTAATCCGGCGCAGCAAGTATAAAAAGGGTGGCTTTGGCCGCCCTTTTTTGTGGCCGCTGCCGTTACACTACAGAACTCATGCCCGCCAGGATCTGTCTGAAAACAGGTCGCGCGAGGCGATCAAAATTGTCCAGGAGTAAAGCATGCGTAATCTGATCATCAGCGCCGCTCTCGTCGCTGCCAGCCTGTTTGGCGTGACCGCCCAGGCCGCCGAAGCCCCTGCCGCTCCTTATGTAGAACTGGCCAACCCGGTACCGGTTGCCGAGCCTGGCAAGATCGAAGTGGTCGAGCTGTTCTGGTACGGCTGCCCGCACTGCTACGCCTTCGAGCCGGTGATCAATCCATGGGTCGAAAAACTGCCTTCCGACGTCAACTTCGTGCGCATTCCTGCCATGTTCGGCGGCCCATGGGACGCTCACGGTCAAATGTTCCTGACCCTGGAAGCCATGGGTGTCGAGCACAAGGTGCACAACGCCGTGTTCAATGCCATCCAGAAAGAACACAAGAAGCTGACCGACAAGAACGACATGGCTGACTTCCTCGCCACCCAAGGCGTGGACAAGGACAAGTTCCTCGCCACTTTCGACTCGTTCGCCATCAAAGGCCAGATCGTCAAAGCTCGTGAACTGGCCAAGAAATATCAGATCACTGGCGTTCCAACCATGATCGTCAACGGCAAGTACCGCTTCGACATCGGCTCTGCCGGTGGTGCCGAACAAGCCTTGCAACTGGCTGACCAACTGGTGGCCAAAGAGCGAGCGACCAACAAGGCCGCTGCCAACTAAGCGCGGCAATCGCCATGCGCCGCTGGAAGACCGAACGCATCGTTGGCCTGCATGATCCGCAGGTCAACGAACATCACCTGGCGTCCACAGGCCTGCCAGCGGATCAGCGTCTGCGCCTGCTCAGTTTCAATATCCAGGTCGGCATCAGCACCGAGCGCTATCGGCATTACCTGACTCGCAGCTGGCAGCATCTGCTGCCGCACACCGGGCGCTCAGGCAATCTGCAGAAGATCGGCGACCTGCTCGGCGACTTCGATCTGGTCGCCTTGCAGGAAGCCGATGGCGGCAGCCTGCGCTCGGGCTACGTCAATCAGGTCGAACACCTGGCCCACCTCGGTGCCTTCCCCTACTGGTATCAACAACTCAATCGCAATCTCGGCCGACTGGCTCAGCACAGCAATGGCGTGCTCAGCCGTCTGCGCCCGTGGGCGATCGAAGATCACCCGTTACCCGGCCCGAAAGGTCGTGGCGCCATACTCCTGCGTTTCGGTGAAGGTCCGGAAGCGCTGGTGGTGGTGATGATGCACCTGGCCCTGGGGGCACGTGTGCGCACGCTGCAACTGGCCTATATCCGTGATCTGATCGGCGGCTATAAACACCAGGTGTTGATGGGCGACATGAACACCCATGCCAGCGATCTGCTACAACATTCTCCGTTACGCGATCTCGGCCTGCTGGCCCCGCAGGTGGAAGCGACATTCCCCAGCTGGCGTCCTCAGCGTTGCCTTGATCATATTTTGCTCAGCCCGACCCTGACCCTGGAAAAGGTCGAAGTGCTGGCACAACCGATTTCCGATCACCTGCCGGTCGCGGTAGAGATTCGTCTGCCGGGTTCGCTCACGGCCGATGCATTGCCCGCGTTGAGTCCTGCCCCTCGCGGAACCCCTGAATGAGCGACGACGCCCAGCGCTGGAAAGAGAAATACCTCAAAAGCATCGAACAGCAGGACAAGCTTGAACGTCGCTGGGCTGCCAGGCTCGACTTGCTGCGGCGCGGCCTGGTGCGCAGCACATTGGCCGCTGAGGGCACCGATAAAGTCGTTGATCAATGCATGAAAGAGATGCGCGACGTGGTGCGCACCGACGACATGGATGCCGGCCTCGCCGCCCTGTTGCCGCGTCTGGAAAAAGCCGTGCTCGATTCCGAGCAACGCCGCGAGACCCGCATTGATCAGGTCAGCACTGCGCTGACCTCGCTGGTGACCCAGTTGCAAGCGCTGCCGCTACCGCGAGAAGTCGCTCAGCCACTGAAGAAATTCGCCAAGCAACTGGACAGCCGTGTCGGTCAGGCCCGGGAAATGCCGCTGCTGTTGAGTGAGCTGAGCGGCTTGCAGGGCAAGGCGTTGAGTCAACTGGAAGCGCCGCCGGAGCCCGGACGCCCGGGATTGTTGCAGCGCCTGTTTGGTAGCCGTGACAGTGACGAGGCGCCGGCGCCGGAGCACGTGGCGCCAGTCGAACAGATACCTGTCGCTCCCGTGCCTGAGTCCGAACCCGTGCAAGCAGCCCCTGTCGCCATCGCTGAACCGGCAGTGGCCGCTACGGTTATCAAAGAAACTGCACCCATCACAGCAGTGGAAGCGCCAGCGCCTCAAGCCCAGCCGGAACCGGACGTAGGTGCCTTCGTTGCGCCGGTCGTCGCCACTGAAGCGGCCTCCCCGAGTGCAGTGGAAGCCACCGCGCCCGAACCTGAAACCGTTGCAGCTCCCACTCTAGCTCCGGCTCCAGTCGTACCGGTCGCTTTCAACCCCGACGAATTGATCCACCCCGGCGATCCTGCCCCGCTGTTCCTCGACAGCCTGCCCCTGCCCGAGCCCATCGCTCAGGCACTGGCGGCCATCGACCCGGAGCAATCCGAGCACGACGTCCTCTTTGCCCTGCCGGATTCTCCGGAGCCGTCCTACAGCTCTGTAGCCAAACACATCGAAGAAACACTGATCGGCCTGCTCGACGACCTGACGCTGCCCGAACGTCACCGTCCGCAAGCAGAAGCCATGCGTGAACGGCTAAAACATGGTTTGAACTGGTACGAACTGATCCCGATCCTCGACGATCTGGCGACGTTGATGCTGGCGATCACCGACAGCGGCCAGCATGAGTTCGAAGCGTATCTGCAACAACTCAACGAACGCCTCGAAGCGTTTCAAAGCAATCTGCAGGCCGCCAGCGAAGGACATGCCGACAACAGCTCGGCGGCGCGGGCGATGGACACGCAGATCCGTGAGCAGGTCGACGGCTTGCAGACCAGCGTCCAGGAAGCGGCGGATCTGGAGGACCTCAAGCAAGTGCTGGAGAACCATCTCGAAGGCCTGCTCGGCACCATGGACCAGCACCAGAAACAACGCGATGCCCGCGAGCAAGAAGTGGCGGCGCGACTTAAAGGCCTGTCCGAGCGCGTCGCGCATATGGAACAGGAGGCGCAAGGCTTCCGCGAGCACCTTGAAGAACAACGCCAGAAAGCCCTGATCGACCCCCTCACCGGCCTGCCCAACCGCGCAGCGTGGAGCGAACGTCTGGAGCATGAGATGAAGCAATGGCAGCAACACGGCAATACGTTGAGCCTGGCGATGCTCGACCTCGATCATTTCAAACGGATCAATGACAACTACGGGCACCTGGCGGGTGACAAGGTCCTGAAGATCATCGCCACCGTGCTGCGCAAGCGCCTGCGCGGCTCCGATTTCATCGCCCGTTTTGGCGGCGAAGAATTCGTTCTGCTGCTGCCGGCGACGCCGCCCGCAGTCGGGGCGAAATTGCTGGAAACCCTGCGCGCGGCGATCGAGGCCTGCCCGTTTCACTTCAAGGGCGAGCGCGTGACCATTACGATTTCCATGGGCCTGGCTTCGTTCAGGGCGGGAGAACACAGCGATCTAGTGCTTAAAAGAGCCGATCAGGCGCTGTACAGGGCTAAAAACGCAGGACGCAATCGGGTCGAGCTGGGCTAAGGAAATTGTTCGATTTTGTTTAAATCCGCCCGCTGACCGTCTGCACGCAAGGCATTACGTTACACTGTTGCATTATTGTCTTGCGTGTACTGCCTTCTGCCATGAAATTTTTTGCCCTCCTCGCGTCCCTGCTCGTTCTGGCCGGTTGTGCCAGCGGCCCGCGTTATGACACTAGCCATCCTTCCGCCAATCACGACAGCCGCATCCAGTTCGTGATCGTGCATTACACCTCGGCGTCGCTTGAGCGCTCGCTGCAGTTGCTGACCCACGGTGAGGTCAGCAGCCATTACCTGATCGGCGACGACAATCGCGCCACCGTCTACAAGCTGATGGACGAAAACCAGCGCGCCTGGCACGCCGGCGAAAGCCAGTGGCAGGGCCGTACCTGGCTCAACTCCAGCTCGATCGGTATTGAAATCGTCAACCCGGGCTTCAAGGACACGCCGACCGGGCGCCTGTGGTATCCCTACAGCGAAGCGCAGATTCAGGCGCTGATCGCCCTGCTCAAGGACATCAGCCAGCGCAACGGCATCAGCCCCCGCCACATCATCGGTCACAGCGATATTGCACCGTTGCGCAAACTCGATCCGGGGCCGTTATTCCCCTGGAAGCGTCTCGCCGCCGAAGGCTTGGGTATCTGGCCGAACGAGCAAGCCGTTGCCCGCCAGCAAGCGCTGTTCAACAGTAGCGAATTACCCAGCATCGGCTGGTTCCAGGCGCAACTGGCGCATTTGGGTTACGACACACCGCAGACCGGCGAACTGGATGTCGCCACCCGCCATGTCCTCGCGGCGTTCCAGATGCACTTCCGCCCTTCGCGCTTCGACGGAACGCCAGATGCGCAAACGGCCGCGTTACTGCTGGTACTCAATCAGACAAAATAATGACGCCCGCCCGACGGTCAGGGCGAGATTGCAATCAGCAGCTATAACTCATTGGTAATTCTTCGGATATTCCATGATGGTTGCTACCCGAGCGACGCTGCGTAGCTGGTTTTATCGCCCGTGGTTTTTGGCGATGATCGCGGCTGTCCTCAGTGCCAGCCTGCTGATCGCCGGCGGGATGTTCGTGGCCATGCGTCAGGTCGAGCAAAGCGAAAGCCAGGTCATGAATGCCCAGGGCGAGCGATTCCTCGCCCGCCTCGAGCAACTGTTCGGCCAGTTACGCGAAAGCCTCGACGATTTGGAAGCCCAGCCCCTGCGCAGTTGCGATGACGAAATGATCGCCACACTGCGACAAGTCACCTTCAACTATCGCTTCGTCTATGAAGCCGCCTACATGGACGCCTCGCGGATCTGCTCCAACCGTCCGCGTCAGGAAGGCATGTCGGTTGTCCGCGCACCCGACATCAAAGGCCCGACCTACAGTTACTGGCTGAACACCACCACCGAACCCGATGAAAACCGCGCCGCGCTGATGCTCGGTCGCGGCAATTTCCGCGTCGCCACCTCGCGCGGGCATCTGACCGACATGGTCGATCTGTCGCCCGGCAGCAGTCTGCTGGTGGTGCTGGATCACGGCACCCGGGCGATTCCGGTTCTCGGTGCAGATCAGGTCTGGCCACCGAGCGAACACTGGCCACCGAAAAGCCGCGACGCCTTGCAAGTCACCCAGACCCGGCTGATCTATCGCATGCCCACCGACAACCCGGAATATCAGCTGGTGCTGATCACACCACGCACCGGCATGCACATCCCCGCCATCTGGTGGTGGATGGTTCCGGTCTGTCTGGGGCTCGGCGCCTTCGTCGGTTTCTTTGTGTTCCTGCTGGTGCGCCAGCGCCAGTCACTGGACGCCGAACTGCACGGTGCCATCCGCCGCGGTGAGTTGCAGGTGCTCTATCAACCGATCTTCGACCTCGACAGCCGCAACTGCGTCGGTGCCGAGGCCTTGCTGCGCTGGCGCCGTCCGGACGGCACATTGACCAGCCCTGACTTGTTCATTCCGCTGGCGGAAAATACCGGGCAGATCCGCCAGATGACCGACTTCGTCCTCCAGCGTTTACTCGAGCAATTGGGGCCGGTGCTGCGCGCCAATCCGCAGTTGTATATCTCGGTCAACCTCGCGGCCTGCGACGTGATGGTGCCGCGCATCGGTCAAGTCATGGCGCGGCTGCTGAGCCTGCACAGAGTCGCGGCCAAGCAGATTGCCTTCGAGGTCACCGAACGCGGCTTGATTGATGTGGTGGTGGCGCGGGAAAACCTGCAAGCGTTGCGCGATGTCGGCCATCAGGTACTGATCGACGACTTCGGCACCGGTTATTGCAGCCTCGCCTACCTGCAAACGCTGCCGGTGGACTGCCTGAAAATCGACAAGGCGTTCATCGACGCCCTCGGCCATGACGCCGCCAGCAGTGGCGTCGCACCACACATCATTCACATGGCGCAGGCACTGGACCTGAAGGTGATTGCCGAAGGGATCGAGCTTGAGTCGCAAGCCGAATTGCTCAGCAGCGAAGGGGTGAAATTCGGTCAGGGCTGGCTGTTCGCCCATGCCCTGAGCGCAGTGCAGTTCATTGAGCTGATCACTCGCGGGCGCCGCCTCGCAGGGCGCCGCATGGATGACGAGGCTTAAACGGCAAGCGCCATATAAAACTGCGTGCCCTGCCCCGGCCGCGAATAAACGCCCATCCGCCCACCATGCAACTGGACGATCTCCTTGCACAACGCCAGTCCCAACCCGGCACCCCCCTTCTTGCGCCCGACCTGCACGAACGGTTCGAAGATCCGCCCTTGCTGGCCATAGGCAATGCCTTCGCCGTTGTCTTCGACGCTGATGATCACCCGTTCGCCATGGCGACGCGCCTGCAAACGGATCTGGCCGTCGCGGGCGGTGTGGCGCATGGCGTTGTCGATCAAATTGTCGAGTACCCGATCCAGTTGCGCCTGATCCGCCTGCAAGCGCGGCAGCGGCCCCTGCACTTCCACCTTCAGGGCGATGCCTCTCTCCGCTGCTGTCTCGGCAAAGCGCGACTGCGCCTGCTCCAGCAAGTCCTCGATGGAGCACGGCGCCAGTGTCAGCTTCTGCAAACCGTTCTGGTAGCGCGAAAAGTTGAGCAAGTCGTTGATCAACTGCATCAGGCGCTGCATTTCTTCGTTGACCGTGTCGAGCAGGTCCGCCTCGCGTGAGTCCGGCGCAAACTTCGCCCGCTCACGGAACAGACCGAACGCCATGTGCATGCCGGTAACTGGCGTGCGCAGCTCATGGGAGGCACGTAGCACGAACTCGCTGCGAACCCGCTCGAAAGCGCGCTGCTCAGTCACGTCGTGCAGCACCATCACCGCGCCGAGGATGTGGCCCTGCGTGTGGCTGACCGGCGTCAGGCTGTACGTCAGCAGGCGCGATTCGCCGTCGACTTCGATGCTCAGGTCCTCCGGCGCTCGCTCCAGGGTTCCGCCGCGCAGCACCAGTTGCAGCTGCGCATCCAGCTCCGGTCGTTCAAGGGCCGCGCCCAGACCTTGACCGAGACGGTCGTCGTCCCAGCCCAATTGGCGCTGGGCCACCGGGTTGAGGTGTTCCAGATGCCCCTGGCGATCAATCATCAGCAAGCCGTCGTCGATGCTGTCGAGTACCGCTTGCAAGCGTTGCTGGCCGGCCAGCAGTTCGTCGATGTTGGTCGCCTGATGTTCGCGCAACGCTTCGGCCATCAGCCCGAACCGCTTGGTCAGTTGATTCATTTCCATCGCCGAGGAAATCGGCAGGGTCACTTCGAAATTGCCTTGACCGATGTTGTCCGCCGCATGCGCCAGCGCCTCGATCGGCGCGCCAAAACGACGGGCAATACCGTGTGCCGTGACGAAGCCGATGATCAACACCGCCAGCCCGACCAACCCAAGCAGACCAGCCACCAACAGCGCCCGGTCGCGGGCATCATGTTGAACCAGATTGATGTTGTCGAGTGCGTGCTTGTGTTCGGTAATCAGTCCGTTGCGCAGGGTGTTGAAGCGCTCACGGAAGTCGGCATTGCTGCTCAACGACGTGGCTGGATCACGGGACAGGTCGAACGCCTGCAGAAAACTCAGGTAATCCGCCTTGGCCTGAGTGAAGCCATACAAGCGGCCATCACCCTCCTGCTCCTGGGCAATGCCTTCGTCGAGGAGCTGAAAGTAATGCTGCTTGGAGGCTTCGAATGCAACGGCATCAGGCTTTTCCGCGAGCATGATGATCAGCTGATCGCCCAAGGTCTGGCGCAGCTTGAGCCCCAGATCGAGGGTGACGAAGTTGCTGCGCACCAGCGCTTCCTGGGTTCCGGCCATCTGCATCACGCTGACCAGCCCGAGCAACAGCCCAAGCAAGGCCACGGTGATCAGTGCGGAAATGCTCAGGAACAACCGGGTCCGCAACTTCATCGCCAGTTTCATCGTGGCGCGCTCACAGGTTGTACTGCTTGCGCTTGCGATACAGGGTCGAGGCGTCGATGCCCAGGGTTTTCGCGGCTTGATCCAGCGTGCCAGCGGTGGCGAGGACGGCGCCGATGTGGGCCTTTTCCAACTCGTCCAGGCTCAGTGCTGCGCCGACCCGGGGGGCGTTGTTGGCCGGTTGTTCGGCCATGCCCAGGTGGCTGATTTCGACACGTTCCTGCGGGCAGATGATGCTCGCCCGCTCGACCACGTTGCGCAGCTCACGAATGTTACCGGGCCAGCGGTAGCCGAGCAGTGCCTCGCGAGCCTCGTCGCTGAAACCGCGAGCCGGGCGCGCGTACTCTTTGACGAAGCGGGCAAGAAAGCGGTCCGCCAGGGTCAGTATGTCCTCGGCGCGCTCACGCAGCGGCGGCAGGTGCAGGGTGATGACGTTCAGGCGATAGAGCAGGTCTTCACGGAAACGACCGTCACGGACCATGTCTTCGAGATTGAGGTTGGTTGCCGCCAGAATGCGCACATCAGCGCGACGGGTGACCGGATCGCCTACCCGCTCGTATTCCTTGTCCTGAATAAAACGCAGTAACTTTGGCTGCAACGTCAATGGAAAATCGCCGATCTCGTCGAGAAACAGCGTGCCGCCGTCGGCTTGGTTGACTCGGCCCAGCGTACTTTCGCTGGCGCCGGTAAACGCACCACGGCTGTGGCCGAACAGCTCGCTTTCCATCAGTTCGGCAGTCAACGACGGGCAGTTGATGGTCACGCAGGATTTCTTCTCGCGCTTGCTCCAGCCGTGAATCGCCCGGGCCAGCTCGCCTTTACCGGTACCGGACTCGCCGAGAATAAGAATGTTGGCGTCAGTGCTCGCCACCTGGCGCGCAGTCTCCAGCACGACTTTCATCGCCGGGCTGTGGGAATCGAGGCCGTCATTCGGTTTGCGGATCTCACCTTCAAGGGCTTCGAGACGTGCCGAGAGTTGACGCACTTCCAGTTGCTTGGCCGTCGCCAGACGCAGTTGATCGGGGCTGCACGGCTTGACCAGATAGTCGGCGGCGCCAGCCTGGATGGCATCCACAGCGGTATCGACCGCCGAGTGGGCGGTGACGATCACCACCCGCATCCATGGCGCCTGAATGCGCATTTGTGCCAATACGTCGAGGCCGTTGTCTTCGCCCAGACGCAAATCCAGAAAGCACAAATCGAACACCTGACGCTGCAACAGTGCGTCGGCCTGCGCTGCGCTGTTGGCGGTGGCCACCGTATAACCTTCGTCTTCGAGGCAATAACGGAAAGTTCGCAGGATGGCGGATTCATCATCCACCAGCAGAATGCGGCCTTGATGCTCAGTGGCAGATTCCATTTTTCCTACGCTCCATAAAGATTGGTCTTGGGTTAGTCCCGGAGAAATCGGGCAAGTTGCATGGTTGATTCTGAACGATGCCAGCCATAGGAGGGTAGCTCTCTCCTGCCTTTACGGCTAATTCACTGATTTTGTTGGTTTTTTAAACAAAAGCCGATTTGCAGGGTATTCCCTGCGTACTTTTCTGACATCCGCGCCCCGCTCTCAATTCCATAAGAATGAATTCTCCTACGAAATAATCGTGCATTCCGCACGACCCTGGATAACCCATCGTGCAGGATGCGTCGCAGACAGTTTTTCAAAAGCTTATAAGCCATTGAATTTATTGAATATTTTTTAAATAAAAAATTGGCATGCAGCCTGCAATACCTCATTCAGCCCGGGCAGATCAGCACTGCCCCAACCGAATAAGAGTGAGGAACCCAGGATGACTCGCCAACGTGCCGCCCAAGTGCGTATCTCGCCACTGCATCTCCAGCAAGGCCTGTTTGGCGTACTTGCGCTGTTGATCACCCTGATCGTGTGCCAGCAATACCTGAGCTGGGAAAACAGCCAGAAGCCTGAGCCGCTGATCTCGATCCAGCACAGCACGCAAAAGCATTTCAGCGCCGTCAGCAGCAGCCAGGCCGAGAGCGCCTCGATGCGCATGATGGACGTCGACCAAGCGCAACCACTGGACCAGATGCCGCGTGAAGAGCGCTGGGTTTTCTGACTGATTGAACAAATTCGGGCGCGATGCGCCGGAACAAGCAGCATCCCTAAATAGAGAAGTAAGGAGAATCACCATGTTGAGCTGGGCAATTACATTCTTGATCATTGCCATCATCGCTGCAGTACTGGGCTTCGGTGGTATCGCGGGCACCGCCACGGGTATCGCCAAGATTCTGTTTGTCGTGTTCCTGGTGATGTTCATCGCTTCCTTCTTCTTTGGCCGTCGCGGCCGAGGTTAACGATGATCGCTTTAAAGACACTGGCAGCCGCCCTGCTTCTGGGCGGTAGTGCCATGGCGATGGCGGCCAATGATGGCCAGACCCGAGTCAACGAGCTGTTGAGTTCCGACCCGCAATACCGGGAGACCTGGGAAGGCGTGGTGAAAAAGGAAGAACGCCTGCCGGAATGGGTGATGAACCTGTCCGGCACGCCGGACCAACAGATGAATGCCGTGACTGAAGATGGCGACAAGTATCTGGTTGGCCCCCTGTGTGAATCTGCAGACAAGTGCCTGAACCACCGCTTGATCGTCGCGTTCAGTTTCGACAAGAAAGACGCTTACGCCATGCTCGTCGATGTGCCCGAAGGACTGCCGGCCGACAAGTCGCCAACGCGACATGCCACCTACCGCTTCCTCGGCAAACCTGATCAGGGCATGCAGGATCTTTTGATGGAAACCCTGAAAAAAGATCCCAAGTGGTATTGATTCGAACATGAAGGCAGCAGCCCTGCTGCCTTCCATTGCGCTCACCTGAGGAAGGCAGGCGCATGACCAGGGGGCCGGGACGTTCTGACTGTTTCAGGGTCGGAGTGACCTACGGGTACAGGGAGTGCCTGCGATGAGGGCCGGGTCAGGGTAAAAGCTGCGTCGCAGGTTCGCCGGCCCACAGCGGTTCGACGGACTTGCGCTGAGCTTTAAACCGATCAAAACATTGATCCAGAGCGTTTCAACCCTTCTTTTTATCGCTCACACTGCGCGCGAAAACATTACGCGGTGTTTCGTGGCGACCGTATATCGACAAAGAGACCACTTTATCTGTGGGACTTCTCGCTCCTTTATGTAGGCTTTTTCCTAAAATTTCCGCCGAAAATTTTCGTTCAGAAAATAACCAATCTACGCTGTGATGGCCGGTTCACGGCACTTATGCCGGCTGAAATGTCGCAATCGAACCGGTTGGGACGTCAGTTTCATTTAAAAAAGCTCATGCCGATTCGGCATAGGGTAGGCGTTTACGGCATTAGACGGCGCAACCCTGCATCGGAATAGTTGCGCCTTTTTTCGCCTGCCGAAGAGCCGTAAATACGCGCTTCGGGGCACCTTATACGGAGGCAGATGCACAGACTTTTCCGCTAAAGAGCGTTCCAGTTCCTGCATGTGCCTGAGTCAAACGCAAGTAAGGGTAAAGATAATGAAGAAGGCAAAACTCAGCCTCGCCTGGCAGATCCTCATCGGTCTGGTTCTAGGGATTGCAATTGGTGCGTTGCTCAACCACTTCAGTGCCGAGAAAGCCTGGTGGATCAGCAACGTCCTGCAACCGGCAGGCGATATCTTTATCCGTCTGATCAAGATGATCGTGATCCCGATCGTCATCTCCTCCCTCATCGTCGGCATCGCCGGCGTGGGCGACGCCAAGAAGCTCGGGCGTATCGGCCTGAAGACGATCATCTATTTCGAAATCGTCACCACCATCGCCATCGTTGTCGGCCTGCTGCTGGCCAACCTGTTCCATCCGGGCACCGGCATCGACATGAGCACCCTGGGCACGGTGGACATCTCCAAGTACCAGGCGACCGCCGCCGAAGTACAGCATGAACACGCGTTCATCGAGACCATCCTCAACCTGATCCCGTCGAACATCTTCGCGGCCATGGCCCGCGGTGAGATGCTGCCGATCATCTTCTTCTCCGTGCTGTTCGGTCTCGGTCTGTCGAGCCTGCAGTCGGACCTGCGCGAGCCGCTGGTGAAGATGTTCCAGGGCGTTTCGGAGAGCATGTTCAAAGTCACCCACATGATCATGAACTACGCCCCGATCGGCGTATTCGCTCTGATCGCGGTGACTGTCGCCAACTTCGGCTTCGCCTCGCTGCTGCCGCTGGCCAAGCTGGTGATCCTGGTTTACGTCGCCATCGCCTTCTTCGCCTTCGTGGTCCTGGGCCTGATCGCCAAGCTGTTCGGCTTCTCGGTGCTCAAGCTGATGCGCATCTTCAAGGATGAGCTGGTGCTGGCCTACTCCACCGCTTCGTCCGAAACCGTGCTGCCACGGGTGATCGAGAAGATGGAAGCCTACGGTGCGCCGAAAGCCATCTGCAGCTTCGTGGTGCCAACCGGTTACTCGTTCAACCTCGACGGTTCGACCCTGTACCAGTCCATCGCGGCGATCTTCATTGCCCAGCTGTACGGCATCGACCTGTCGATCAGCCAGCAACTGCTGCTGGTGCTGACCCTGATGGTTACCTCCAAAGGTATCGCCGGCGTACCGGGCGTTTCCTTCGTGGTGCTGCTGGCCACTTTGGGCAGCGTCGGTATCCCGCTGGAAGGCCTGGCGTTCATCGCCGGTGTCGACCGCATCATGGACATGGCGCGTACCGCACTGAACGTGATCGGCAACGCCCTCGCCGTGCTGGTTATCGCACGCTGGGAAGGCATGTACGACGACGCCAAGGGCCAGCGCTACTGGAACTCCCTGCCACACTGGCGCAGCAAGGAAAAACTGCCGGCTGGCGAGACTTCCAAGAACTGATACACAACCCTGTGGGAGCTGGCTTGCCAGCGATGAGGTCCGCACATCCAGAATCTCTGGTGACTGACACTCCGCCATCGCGGGCAAGCCCGCTCCCACAGTGATCGCTGCCAACCGTTCTAAACGAACCCCGGAGAAATCCGGGGTTTGTCGTTTCTGGCGACCCCGCTATCATTCGCCGCATCTTCCGGGGGATTTGACTGATGCTTAATGGCCTGTGGCTTGGCTTCTTCGTCGTGGCAGCAATATCTGCGCTGGTGCAGTGGCTGGTCGGCGGTAACGCCGGAATCTTCGCGGCGATGGTGGAAAGCATTTTTGCCATGGCCAAGCTGTCGGTCGAAGTCATGGTGCTGCTGTTCGGCACCCTCACCCTCTGGCTGGGCTTTCTGCGCATCGCCGAGAAGGCCGGGATCGTCGAATGGCTGGCCAAGGTGTTGGGGCCGCTGTTTCTGCGCTTGATGCCGGAAGTCCCGGCGGGTCACCCGGCCCTTGGCCTGATCACCCTGAACTTCGCCGCCAATGGCCTGGGTCTCGACAACGCTGCTACGCCGATCGGCCTGAAAGCCATGAAGGCGCTGCAGGAGCTTAATCCCAGCAGCACCATCGCCAGCAATGCGCAAATCCTCTTTCTGGTGCTCAACGCCTCCTCGCTGACGCTGCTGCCGGTGACGATCTTCATGTACCGCGCCCAGCAAGGCGCGCCGGACCCGACGCTGGTGTTCCTGCCGATTCTGCTGGCGACCAGTTGCTCGACCATCGTCGGCTTCCTCTCGGTGGCGTTCATGCAGCGCCTGCGGATCTGGGATCCGGTGGTGCTGGCTTATCTGATTCCCGGCGCGCTGATCCTGGGTGGCTTCATGGCGTTGCTGGCGACGATGTCGGCGACAGCGCTGGCGGGGCTTTCGTCGATCCTTGGCAACCTGACGCTGTTCGGCCTGATCATGCTGTTTCTGCTGATCGGTGCGCTGCGCAAGGTCAAGGTCTACGAAGCGTTCGTCGAGGGCGCGAAGGAAGGCTTCGACGTCGCCAAGAACCTTTTGCCGTATCTGGTGGCGATGCTCTGCGCCATCGGCGTGCTGCGTGCCTCCGGGGCGCTGGACTTTGGCCTGGACGGGATTCGCCATCTGGTCGAGTGGGCCGGTTGGGACACGCGATTTGTCGATGCGTTGCCGACAGCGATGGTCAAACCGTTCTCCGGTAGCGCCGCGAGGGCGATGCTGATTGAAACCATGAAGACGTCGGGGGTCGATAGCTTCCCGGCGCTGGTGGCGGCGACGATTCAGGGCAGTACCGAGACCACGTTTTATGTGCTGGCGGTGTATTTCGGCGCGGTAGGGATTCAGCGGGCGCGGCATGCCGTGGGGTGTGCGTTGCTGGCGGAGCTGGCCGGCGTAATTGGCGCCATTGCAGTCTGCTACTGGTTCTTCGGCTAATAGAAAACCCTGTGGGAGCTGGCTTGCCAGCGATGAGGACAGCACAGCCAGAACCTCTGGTGACTGACACACCGCCATCGCGGGCAAGCCCGCTCCCACAGGGATTGTGTTGGTCTTAAGGCTTTTGCGGGGCCAATTTTTGGCCTTGGCCCACGGCCCACGCTACGACTTTCGCGGTCAGGCGATCACTGGCCTGACCAAACCCGGCGACCACCGCTGGCACCTGCACATCACTCAGTGGCTGACGCTCCTCAAAGCGCTGACTGGCGAGAATTCGCTGGTCATAGCCACGCACGATCAACGCATCAAGGCGCACCACCACGCTGGCCTGATTCCCCTGATATTCCGTCTGAAACGCCTGCAAATTCCCGCCCAGTTCCAGATCCGCCGCAAAATTGCTGTCATCGGTACTCAGCAACGTCACCCGACCATCACGGGCAAAGCCGTCCAGCAAGCGATTGCGCAGCAGCACCGGCGCCGGATCGCTCCAGCGCGAAGCCTTGTAGCTGCTGATCACATCGCCTTGCGGGATGACGGCGATGTTCGCTCGGTTCAACGCTTCGCTGGCCTGCAACTTGTTCAAACGCAGCGACCAGTGCTGAGTGGCCGCCGCACTGGTCGAGGCGGGCGTCTGAGTGATCGGCAGGCGATAAACATCCGCCGGTTCCGACTTGGGCAGAATCGAGCACGAACTGATCAGCACAAAACCGGCGAGGAGGGCGAGGCGAGTCAGCTTCATGGCGTGAACTCCTTGTTCTTGTCACTGCCCAGCAGGTAACCGCTCGGGTTGGCCTCCAGGCGTTGAGAGATGGCGCGCAGCGAGGTCAGGGTTTCGCGCAATTCGCGAATCGCCGGAGCCAGACCATTGAGGCCCTGCATGCCATTATCGAGGGAGTTCTGGTTTTTGCTCAGCAAGCCATTGATCGTGGCGCTGCTCTGTTCCAGCGATTTCATCGCCTGCTCGGCGCTTCCCAGCGCTTGTTTGCCCTGATCGTTGAGCAAGCCATTGGCGTTGCGCATCAACGCCGAGGTCTGTTCGAGCATGCTGCCGGCCTGTTTGCCGACTGCCGCCAGTTGCTGCATGGCCTGACGCAGATCGCCGCGCTGATCATTGATCGAGCCGGTGGTCTGCTCCAGATGCGCCAGGGTTTTGCTGACGCGCTCGACATTCTCGGCGGAGAACATCTGATTGGCGTTGCCCAGCAAAGAACTGATACCGCTCATCAAGTCGTTGCTGTCGTTGAGCAGCCGCGAAATAGGCGAGGGCGAGGCGACGATGATCGGCAGCTTGCCGTCATGCCCACGTAGTTGCGGACTGTCTGGCGTGCCGCCGCTGAGCTGGATGATTGAGGTGCCGGTGATCCCGGCCAGCGCCAGTTTGGCCTGGGTGTCTTCCTTGACCGGCGTGTCGCCGCCCAGCCGAATCCGCGCCAGCACCCGGCGCGGGTCCTTGGGGTCGAGGCGCAGGCTGACCACGTCGCCGACCTTGATCCCGCTGTACTGCACCGGGCTGCCCTTGGACAGGCCGCTGACCGCCTCGTTGAAGACGATTTCGTAATCCTTGAACTCAGAGTCGACGCTGGACTTGGCCAGCCACAGGCCGAAGAGCAGGGCGCCCGCCACGACAATAACCGAGAACAGGCCGATCAACACATGATGGGCTCGGGTTTCCATGTCAGACCTCGTTGAGCAATTTGGCGGCGTCCAGCGCCGAGCGGCCGCGCGGGCCGTGGAAGTATTCGTGAATCCACGCGTCGTTGGTTTCGGAAACAACGTCGATGGGGCCGGCAACCAGTACTTTCTTCTGCGCCAGCACCGCCACGCGGTCGGTGATGGTGTAGAGCGTGTCGAGGTCGTGGGTCACCAGAAACACGCTCAGGCCCAGCGCATCGCGCAGGGTCAGGATCAGTTGATCGAACTGCGCCGCGCCGATCGGATCGAGGCCGGCGGTGGGTTCATCGAGAAACAGAATGTCCGGATCCAGCGCCAGCGCCCGGGCCAGCGCCGCACGTTTGATCATGCCGCCGGACAGCGAGGCCGGGTACTTGTCCGCCGCCGACAGCGGCAGCCCGGCCAGCGCCAGTTTGACTGCCGCAAGATGTTCGGCGTCTTCGCGGCTGAGGCCGGCGTGTTCGATGAGGGGCAGGGCGACGTTCTCGGTGACGGTCAGCGAAGAGAACAGCGCGCCTTTCTGGAACAGCACGCCAAAACGCCGTTCGACCAGCGAACGCTCATGCTCGGACAGGCTCGGCAGGTTTTGCCCGAACACTTTGACCAGACCTTCGCTGGGCCGGCGCAGGCCGACGATGCTGCGCAGCAACACCGACTTGCCGCTGCCGGAGCCGCCGACCACGGCGAGAATCTCGCCTTTGTACAAATCCAGATCGAGGTTCTCGTGCACGCTCTGGCTGCCGAAGCGATTGCACAGGCCACGGACTTCAATCACCGCCTCCGAAGGCGCGCGGGGTAGACGACTCACCAGCCCATCTCCATGAAGAACAGCGCGGCCACCGCATCAAGCACGATCACCACGAAAATCGACTGCACCACCGCCGAGGTGGTGTGAGCACCGACCGATTCGGCGCTGCCGCTGACCTTGAAGCCTTCCAGACAGCCAATCGTCGCGATAAGGAAGGCGAAGATCGGAGCCTTCACCAGCCCCACCAGAAAGTGCTGAATGCCGATGTCGGCTTGCAGCACCGAGAGGAACATCGCCGGGGAAATCCCCAGCGACACCGCGCAGACCACGCCGCCGCCAATGATCCCGCAGAGCATCGCCAGAAACGTCAGCATCGGCAGCGCCACCAGCATCGCCAGCACCCGTGGCACCACCAGCAACTCGACGGGGTCGAGGCCCAGCGTGCGAATCGCGTCGATCTCTTCGTTGGCCTTCATCGAGCCGATCTGCGCGGTAAAGGCACTGGCGGTGCGCCCGGCCATCAGGATCGCCGTCAGCAACACGCCGAACTCGCGTAAAAACGAAAATCCCACCAGGTCCACGGTGAAAATCGTCGCGCCGAAACTGGCCAGCACCGTCGCGCCGAGAAAGGCCACCACGGCGCCGACCAGAAAGGTCAGCAACGCCACAATCGGTGCGGCATCGAGGCCGGTCTGTTCAATGTGGGCAATCATCGGCGTGATCCGCCAGCGCTTGGGCCGGAACAGTCCACGGGCGATGGTTTCGAGGATCAGGCCGATGAAGCCCAGCACTTGCAGGGTGTCCTGCCAGACCGTGTCCACGGCGCGGCCGATGCGCGTCAGCAGTTGCACGCTGACGCTGACTTCCGGCTCTTTGATCGGCACGCAGAAGTCGGTCATCGACTGATACACGGTTTGCAGCAGGGCGCGGTCAGCCTGGGAAATCGTGCAATCGGGGTGTTCGGCGGATTTGCCGAGGCGCTCGGAACCGAGCAGCTCGACCAGCAAGGAGGCGCCAGCGGTGTCGAGGGCGCCGAGACCGTTGAGATCGATCGAGGTAGCGGTGTCGTATTGGCCGTGGAGCTTTTCGGTCAGTTGCTTGAGCTCGGCGTAATGGGCAAGCGTCCAGTCCCCGGAAACCCGCAGGCGGGCAGGGCTGATCGACGTGTCCAGTTGGGCACTGCCTGTCATCGAGCTGCTGGTCATAAGCTCCGTGCTTTATCGGCTAAATACGCTGGCATACGTAATAGCACGAACCCGATTACTTTTCTTTGGTCGCTGTGCTGTCCGTCACTTCGAAACGCAGCACGCCGATCACTTGGCCGTCCTCGGTGAGCACCCGGACTTGCCATTTGCCCGCCGGGTTGCCGGGGAAATTCTGCTTGTGCGTCCACGCCCGGTAGCCTTCCTTGCGCCCACCGTGGATGTCGAGGGCGATGCGGTCGACCTCTTTGCCGTTGAACTGCCAGACATGATAAATCCGCTCGTCCAGGCCGCGCGGCGCATTGATCGCGGTATAGGCGTAGAGCCCGCCGTAGCGGATCTGCTCGGCGCTGACCTCGTCGAGGCTGGCGCCGGGGGTGCGATCCTGCAATTGCGTGCTGATCGCCACGTCGGTCATCCACAGCGTCGCCGGCGGCACCCACGAACGCAGCACCCAACCGACGCCGCCGATGCCGACGGTGATGCACAGAATCGCCAAGGCGTTACGCACAGTGCGGATCGGGAAGATCGACGCCAGACTCGGGAACGACAACAACACGGAAATGCCCAGCGCCCATTTGAAGCTCTGCGAGGTGGTCAGGTGCATGATCACCGGCAGCGCGGTGAGCAGGGCGGCGAACAGGGTCAGCGTGTGCAACGCGAGAAAGGCCCAGCGCCGTGGCGCCAGCCATTTGTAATAGAGCGGATCAACGATCGAGATCAACGCCGCGACGCTGAGCAGGCCGGTGAAAATCAACTGGCCGCTGTTCCACGTCGTGGTGATGAAGAAAAAGGGCAGAACGAAAAACAGGCTTTCCTGATGGATCATCTGCGTCGCGTAACGCAGCAGCGGCTGGGGGATTTCCCGTTTGAACACGCGGGTGAACAGGCCGGTGAGGGTGTTTTCCAGCATCAGCCAGATCCAGCTCAGCAGCATGATGATGGTGATCCAGCTCGCCAGACCCTGCTGGCGGTCGACCAGAATGAAACTGCCGACCCCGGAGATGAAACCACCCAGCGCAATGACCCCGGGGTAGCGCTTCATCAGTTCGAGAATGCGCTGGATCAGCAGGGTCAGTTTTGGCATTTTGGGGGGTCACGACACTGTAGGAAAAAACTCGGAAAGGTTACCGCCACATAACCCCTGTGGCGAGGGGATTTATCCCCGATCGGCGGCGCAGCCGTCGCAAATCCGGCGAATGCGTTTTGTCTGGAGGAATGGGTTTATCGGGGTAGGGGCCGCTGCGCAGCCCATCGGGGATAAATCCCCTCACCACAGGAACCTTCTCATCCTAGATTTTCCTCACAGGTTTCATTCATCACTGGGTCTGGATCTCGTGGCAGATTTGTGGCGGCGGCGCAACCGCCAGCCGATCAGGATCAGCAGCACCACACCGAGCCCGCCCGCCACCAGCCACAACACCTGATCATCACTGATCAACGGCTTCTCGATCCGCAGATACCCCGGTTGCAGCAGCAACTCGCGCATGGCTTTGTTCGCCGTTTCCAGCGTCACGCCTTGCAGCTCCCGCGCCGGATTGGCGAAGCGGCCATCCTCGTAATCCCCCAGCGCGCTCCAGTAATAATCGGCCAGCGCGCTGTTGCCTTGCACCGCCCAGGCCTGATGAGCGATGGCGGCCTGTTTGATCCGGGCGAAGGTGTCGGCATCGAGGCCGTTTTTCAGCAGGTCGGCCTTGAGGTCTTCCAGCACCTGGATGGCTTCGTCGACGTCATCGCGATCCAGATCGGCATTCAGGCTCATGAAGCCGACGCCACCAAACACTTCACGCTCGGCCCATGGCCCGTAGGACAAACCATGGTTCAGGCGGATTTGCCGGTACAGCGCCCAGTCGAGGTAGTCCTTGAGGATATCGAAGGTCTCGTCGTACTGATCGTCCAGCACCGGCTCCGGCACCAGCCAGTGCAGCTTGGCGCTGTCGCCGATAAAACCACGGGTGAGGGTGCGTTCATGGGCGGCACTGATGCGGATGTCCGGCAAAGGTCGGTGTTCGCTCGGGTCAACCGCTTCGAGGGCGCCCCAGGTGCGTTCCAGATAAGCCGGCAGCAGCTTGTCGAGTTCGCCGACGACGATCAGGGTCATGTTGTTTGGCGCGTACCAGGCCTTGCGTACCTTCTCCAGTTGCGCCTGAGTCAGGTGGCCGACTTCAGCCCGCTGCGGGCATTTCAGGCCCAGTTCCACCGCCAGTTGATTGCTCGCGGTGTGGCCCAGGTCCTGACGGTCGAGAAAACGTTGCAACTTGGTGTAATGGCCGCCGTCCTCGCGCTCGACCACGCGTTTGGCGGCGTTGATGGCATTGTCGTCGATGCGGGTCTGGGTCAACAGATCAAGCAACAGGTCGAGCACCTTGCGCTGGTTTTTCGCCGGCGCTTCGATCACGAATGTGGTGTCGGCGTTGCTGGTGAAGGCATTCCACTCGCCGCCCAGCGCCTGCATGCGTTCTTCGAGGCCACCTTCGCCAGTGGCGTCGATGCCGCTGAACAGCAAGTGCTCAAGCAGGTGCGGCAGCTCTTTTTCATCACAATCGAAATCGTCGAGACCGACGCCGACCACCAGTCGGATCGCCACATGCCCGCGTTCCGTGCCGGGTTTGAGCAGCAACTGCAAACCGTTGGGCAGCGCATAACCTTCGACCTGGAAACGATCCAGGGCGAAGGCGGGCAGGGAACCGAGCAACAGACAAGCGAACAACAGGCAACGCATAACAGGCTTCCATACGGCTGATTTGGAGATCCGTGTCGTCAGTCAGGGCCCCATCGCTGGCAGGCCAGCTCCCACAAGGATTTGCGGCGCTCACAAAACCCTGTGGCAGTTGGCTTGCCAGCGATGGGGCCTTTGAGGCTGAACTCTGTGTTACTGACTGACCCTGGCCCCAGACGTTCAAGGCGAATGCGTGATGTCAGCAATATCATCCGCTGCCAGTGCGCCGGTATCCGTCGTTTCCAGCACCACATACGCGCTGCCACAAAACAGCGAGTTAAGCCGCTTCATGTCCGCAATCAACTCCAGATGCAGCGAACTGGTCTCGATACTCTGCACGATCTTGCGTTGCAGACGACTGACATGCGCATGGGCCAAACGGCGTTCCTGGGCGCGAAAGCGACGTTTCTCCCGGAGCAATTGCCGGGCACTTTCGCGATCACCGCTGAGAAACACCGACAAGCCCAGACGCAGGTTGGCGATCAGTTGCTGCTGCAGCCCGGCCAGATCCTCCAGGCCTTCTTCGGAAAACGAGCGGCGCTGCGAAGTCTTCTGCTGCTGGATCTTGCGCAGCATGCGTTCGATCAGGTCGGCGGCCAGCTTCAGGTTGATCGCCAGTTCGATGATCTCGGCCCAGCGTCGACTGTCGTGCTCGCCGAGGTCCTCGCGAGGCATCTGCGCCAGATACAGCTTGATCGCGCTGTACAGCGCTTCGACGTCGTCGGTCAGCCGGCGCATTTCCTGGGTGACGGCGGTCTGCTTGCCGCGCAGCACATCAAGCGTCGCATCGAGCATGTTGTCGAGCAGATCACCCATGCGCAGGGTTTCCCGCGCGGCGTTGGCCAAGGCCAGGCTCGGCGTGACCAATGCGGTGGCGTCGAGGTGGCGGGGTTTGGCGGTGCCGTTGACCTCCGGTCGCTCCGGCAGCAGCCAGGCGCAGAGCCGCGCCATCGGCCCGACACTCGGCAGCAGAATCAGACAGCGCGCGGTGTTGTAGAGCAGATGGAAGCCGATGACCATTTCCTGCGGGCTGAAATCGAGGCTGTCGATCCAGTGCACCAACGGATCGAGCACCGGAATGATCAGCAGCAGGCCGATCAGTTTGTACAACAGGCTGCCCAACGCCACTTGCCGGCCGGCGGCGTTCTGCATGCTGGTGCTCATGAACGCCAGCACGCCGCTGCCGATGTTGGCACCGATGACCAGACCGATCGCCACTGGCAGGCTGATCACGGCGGCCCCGGCCAGTGTGGCGGTGAGCAACACGGCAGCGAGGCTGGAGTAGGAAATCATCGCGAACAGCGCGCCGACCAGGGCGTCGAGAAGGATGTCACCGGTGAGCGAGGCGAAAATCACTTTCACGCCCTGTGCATGGGTGATCGGCGCAGCGGCTTCGACGATCAGCTGCAACGCGAGAATGATCAACCCCAGACCGATGCTGACCCGGCCCATCTGCCCGAGCCGCGTCTGTTTGCGCGACAGAAAGAAAATCACCCCGAGGAAAATCAGCAGCGGCGACAGCCACGACAAGTCAAACGTCAGCACCCGCGCCATCAGCGCCGTGCCGACGTCGGCACCAAGCATGGTTGCCAGCGCCGGGGTCAGCGCCATCAGGCCCTGGCCGACAAAAGAAGTAACGAGCATGGCGGTGGCGTTGCTGCTCTGCACCATCGCCGTGACGACGATGCCGGCGACAAAGGCCAGCCAGCGTTTGGACATGTTCTGGCCAATCACATGGCGCAGATTGGTGCCGTACACCCGCAGGATGCCGGTTCGGACGATGTGCGTGCCCCAGATCAGCAGGGCGACGGCGGAAAGCAGATTGAGCAGGGTGAGCATGCAGACCCCCTGTAATAGCAGCGCTCCAGAGGAGCAAGTTGACGGTACCGCACGGTTTCTACGTTCTGATACTTAAGCTGTAGTTGGCGAACGGACTGGGCGCCAGCATTGCACAGCTAAAGTGCCGATTGAAACAAAAGTGTCATGAAAACAGCTTCATGCATCCCCTTCCAAATCAACGCCGCCACTTGTGGGAGCTGGCTTGCCAGCGATGGCGTCCGTCCAGCAAACATTGACGTCGCTGACACTCCACTATCGCTGGCAAGCCAGCTCCCACAGGGATCGCGGTGTTTGAATGTTGCCCAAAGCAAATGTAGGAGTGAGCCTGCTCGCGATAGGGCCATCAGCCTCAACATTGCTGTTGACTGACAGACCGCTATCGCGAGCAGGCTCACTCCTACAGGTTTTGCGCACTGACGCAAATTTATCGGTGCATGAAAAAACCTGTGGGAGTCTGGCTTGCCAGCTCCCACAGGTTTTGTACTCGCTGCTGGAAATCCCGATTACTGCCCCGGGATGTCCTTGCGCAGTTTTACCGGATCCTGCTGCTTTTTCTTCTTGGCCATTGCGCCGCGCAGCTTGATGTTGATTGCCTCGACCGCCAGCGAGAACGCCATCGCGAAGTAGACGTAGCCTTTCGGTACATGCACGTCGAACGACTCGGCAATCAGCACCGTACCGACCACCAGCAGGAACGACAGCGCCAACATCTTCAGCGACGGATGCTTGTCGATGAACTCGCTGATCTTGCCCGACGCCAGCATCATCACCAGCACGGCAACGATGATCGCTGCAATCATCACCGGCACATGGGAGACCATGCCGACCGCGGTGATCACCGAGTCCAGCGAGAAGACGATGTCGATGATCGCGATCTGGATGATGGTGTAGAGAAAGTTGCCGCCCTTGCCGCCAGGCGTGTCGTCGCTTTCGTCTTCGCCTTCCAGTGCGTGGTACATCTCTTGCGAGCTCTTCCACAGCAGGAACAGACCACCGAAGAACAGGATCAGGTCGCGGCCGGAAATGCCCTGGCCGAACACCTCGAAGAGGTCGGCGGTGAGACGCATGACCCAGGTGATCGACAGCAGCAACAGGATTCGCGTGATCATGGCCAGGCCAAGACCGAAGATCCGGGTGCGCTGCTGCATGTGCTTGGGCATGCGGCTGACCAGGATCGAAATCATGATGATGTTATCGATGCCGAGGACGATCTCCAGGGCAGTCAGGGTAAAGAAGGCAACCCAGATTTCGGGGTTGGTCAGCCAATCCATGTGTATTCCTTTGTACGAGTGTTAAACCGAAAAAGGTCCGGGCTTCAAACCGCGAAGCCAGGACCCGAAACGGTGAGTCTTGGGGTTATAGAGTGCTGAACACCGGGAAAGTCCCCAACAGCAGTGCAGCAATCAGGATGCAGATACAAACCAGAATCGCCCATTTCAGGGTGAAACGCTGGTGGTCACCGAAATCGATGCCGGCCAGGGCCACCAACAGATAGGTCGATGGCACCAATGGGCTCAGCAAATGGACGGGCTGACCGACGATCGAGGCACGGGCCATTTCCACTGCAGTGATTCCGTAGTGGCTGGCAGCCTCGGCCAACACCGGCAACACGCCATAGTAAAAAGCGTCGTTGGACATGAAGAAGGTGAACGGCATGCTCACCAGCGCCGTGATCACGGCCAGATACGGGCCGAGGAAATCCGGGATCACCGCCAACAGGCTTTTCGACATCGCATCAACCATGCCGGTGCCCGACAGGATACCGGTGAAGATACCGGCGGCAAAGATCAGCCCGACCACTGCCAGCACGCTACCGGCGTGGGCGGCGACGCGATCCTTCTGCATTTGCAGGCACGGGTAGTTGACGATCATCGCGATACTGAACGCGACCATGAACAGCACCGGCAGCGGCAGCAGGCCGGCGATCAGCGTGCACATCAGGCCGAAGGTCAACGCACCGTTGAACCAGATCAGTTTCGGACGACGGGCATCCGGGAATTGCGAGACGCTGATTTCACTGTGATCGATTTCGTCGCCCGCCAGGTGCAACTCACCCAGACGCGCACGCTCACGCTTGCCGTAGAAGTAGGCAATCACCAGGATCGCCACCACACCGGCGGCCATGGCCGGGATCATCGGTACGAAGATATCCGACGGATCGACATGCAGCGCACTCGCCGCACGGGCAGTCGGGCCGCCCCATGGGGTCATGTTCATCACGCCACCGGCCAGAATGATCAGGCCGGCCATGATTCGCGGGCTCATGCCGATACGGCTGTACAGCGGCAGCATGGCGGCCACGCAGATCATGTAAGTGGTCGCGCCGTCACCGTCGAGGGAAACCACCAGCGCCAGTACAGCGGTACCGACCGACACCTTCAGCGGGTCACCCTTGACCAGTTTGAGGATCTTGCGCACGGCCGGGTCGAACAGGCCGGAGTCGATCATCAAGGCAAAGTAGAGAATGGCGAACATCAACATCACGCCGGTCGGCGCGAGCTTGGTAATACCTTCGAGCATCATCGGGCCGATCTTCGGCGCGAAACCGCCAAACAGGGCGAAGATGATCGGAATGATGATCAGGGCGATCAGCGCGGACAGGCGCTTGGTCATGATCAGGAACATGAACGTGATGACCATGGCGAAGCCAAGGAAAGTCAGCATGGGAATACTCCAGGCGTAGCGCGGCTAGGGAATGAGCAGATCGGGCGGATCAGCGCAGAACGGGAAGCACGAGACGTACGGGCGGAGTGGGAGCGAGGAGGCGGGCTACAGAGGACATCAGAATCACCATTGTTGTTGTTAATTGGGCCTGGCGTGCGAGCAATCACATGCGTTGGCCAACCGGTCTTTTGCCGGAAGTGAGGCGATCCTAATGGGGCAAGCTTTCAGCCAGCTTTCGCTGATGAAAGCTTTGAATGAACGGTCAACCGATCGTCGGATGCGAACTAGAGTCAATGAACATAGGGAGGAGGGCTTTGAGGATGAGCGAATTGCACAGCGGTGGCTGCCATTGCGGACACATTCGTTATCAGTTCAGCGGTGCGCTGCACGACATCGCGCACTGCCACTGTTCGATCTGCCGCAAGGTCAGCGGCGGTATCGTCACGACGTGGATCACCGTACCGGCGGCGAATTTCCAATGGTTGGCCGGCACACCTTCGCGCTATGACTCGTCGAGTAGCTGTGCGCGGTTCTTCTGCTCGGATTGCGGCGCGCAACTGGCGCTGGTGACGTTGCTCAGCCCTGAGAGCATCGACGTGACCATTGCCACGCTGGATCACCCGGAGCAGGCAGCGGCCGAGCGGCATATCTGGACGGATAGCCAACTGCCTTGGCTGCATCTGGACGAACACCTGCCGGGCGAGCCGGAGGAAACGCTTTAGCCGGGCTAAAGAGTGCTCAAAAAATAGACAGATCCAGCGGCCGGATCGCGCCCATCCAGATCGCGTGCTCGGTGTGGTCGAGCAAGTCGTCGCCGGTGTCCGGGTGCAGGAACACCACCAGGCCGTTGCGATTGAGCTCCAGCCACGGCAACACCTCGCCGATCAGCTCCGGGCCGAAGGCCAGTTGGCAGCTCCAGTCCGGGTGCGGGCCGACCGGGCGCTCGTGAACGCGGCCCATTTTCAACGCAAACAATTGTGCTGCCTGCTCACATAAGGCCCGCGCCTGCTCAAGCGTGCCGGCATCGAAATAAACGTGGGCGTGATAGCCCTTGATCGCTTGCATCTGAAAGCCTCGCAAATCGGTTCGAACCCTCGACGTTGAGCGTGTGTCACACGCCATACAAGGGAAAACAAAAAGGGATCAGCCATGAAAAATGCCGAAACCCCGGTGGTAAAAGTGGTGCTCTATGGTGCCATGAGTAGCCTGGGCGCTGCGTTGATGGCTGAACTGCTGCGCCGTCAGCACGAAGTGATCGCAATACTCGACGACCTCACCGCCCTCGCACCGCGTCCGGGTTTACGTACCAAAAGCGGCGATCTGTTCGATTCCGAACGGGTCAATCAAAGCGTGGCCGGCAGTTCGGCAGTGATCTGTCTGCTTGATGCGCCGGGCCTGCCATTCAGTAGCGAGCATATAGAACGATCCGTGTTGCTGGGCCCCGTGGAGCAGGTATTGGCCGTTGATTCATTGGTCGATGGTTTGCAGGCAGCCAACGTCTCGCGGTTGTTTCTGGTGGGTGATTTTGCCGTGCTCGACGAGCAGGATCTGGATGATCGTCTGCAACGCCACGCCGCCGAGGAAATTCGCGAAGCACTGCAAAGCAGCCCGCTGCACTGGACGCTGGTCAACGCACCACGCGGCGTTGCAGGTTTGACGATCGAACATTTCAGTCAGGTCGGCAGCAATCTCGAACCGGGTCTGGCAGAACCGCTGGAGCGTTTGAATCGGGTGGCCGTGGGGATTGCCGATGAGCTGCGGCTGAATCTGCATATAGGCCAACATGTGAATTTCGTCGCGGCTAGCGAATAGGTCGCTACACGGCGATGGAAGGCAGTGCGAGTCCATTGAGTGATTCGGCACTGCTCGCCTGCTCCATCATCAACCAATCGACAAACTGCTGGATCAATGCGCCCCGGCGTTTGCGCTGGGGCAACACCACGTAATAGCCCAACCGCGACAACGTGGTTTCGGCAATCGGTCGACATAACAAACCCTGGGTCAATAAGTTATCCACAAGGTGCCGCCAACCAATCGCCACGCCTTGGCCGCCAATCGCCGCTTGAATCAACAGCGTGTAATTGTCGAAACGCAATTGACCCGGGGCGGGCGGGGTAGTGATGCCGAGTTCGCGAAACAATCCACTCCAGTCGAACCAGTTGCTGCTGTTCTCACCGCGCAGGTGCAGTAGCGGAAACTCCAGCAAGGCCTGAGCGGGCAGAGGTAGTGAACGATTTTTGAGCAATTGCGGGCTGCACACCGGGAACACTTCCTCGCTGAACAGCCAATGGCTTTCGCCCTGTTTGAAACGCCCGTCACCAAACAGAATCGCCACATCGATATCGGTGCGCAGCATATTGTGGTTGCGCTCACTGGTGACCAGGCTGACATCGACGTGAGGATTGGCTTCGTGGAATCGGTGCAGGCGCGGCATCAGCCAGTAGGCCGCGAAAGCGAAATCGGTGGCGACTTGCAGCACCTCATGTTGCTGCTGTGCGCTGATTGCGCTCAAGCCTGCGTCGATATTCTGCAACCCGAGGGTAACTTGCTCGAACAGGATTATTCCGACTTCAGTCAGCTCGATACCTCTGTAGATGCGATCAAACAGTCGAGTGCCGAGCTGTTCCTCTAACCGTTTGATCTGCTGACTGATCGCCGGTTGCGTGGTGCCAAGCTCTACCGACGCAGCAGTAAAGCTGCGATGCCGAGCGGCGGCCTCGAAGGCGCGCAGCAGGTCGAGCGACAGATCACCAAGGGCTTCATACATAAGCTGTGCTTATCCTAGTCATTGTCCGGCGCGGGCTTTACCGGATACAGCATGGGCTCCATGCTCGATCGCAGCAATGTCGCATAAATATTCACTATGGAATGCCGCGATCACATGAAGCGCAAGAATATTCTTTTCATCATGGCCGATCAGATGGCCGCGCCAATGTTGCCGATCTACGGCCCTTCGCCGATCAAACTGCCCAATCTTTCCCGCCTCGCTGCCCAAGGCGTGGTGTTTGACGCCGCGTACTGCAACAGCCCGTTGTGCGCACCGTCGCGCTTCACCCTGGTCAGCGGCCAGTTGCCGAGCAAAATCGGCGCCTACGACAATGCCGCCGATTTCCCCGCCGACATTCCAACTTACGCCCATTACCTGCGCCGCCTCGGCTACCGCACCGCGCTGTCGGGCAAGATGCATTTCTGCGGCCCGGATCAATTGCACGGCTATGAGGAACGCCTGACCAGCGACATCTACCCGGCCGATTACGGCTGGGCAGTGAACTGGGATGAGCCCGATGTGCGGCCGAGCTGGTATCACAACATGTCTTCGGTACTGCAAGCCGGGCCGTGCGTACGCACCAACCAGCTCGACTTCGATGAAGAGGTGGTGTTCAAGGCTCAGCAATACCTGTTCGATCACATCCGCGAGGACGGCGATCAACCGTTCTGCCTGACGGTGTCGATGACGCACCCACACGACCCGTACACGATTCCCAAGGCGTTCTGGGATTTGTACGACGACGCCGATATCCCCTTGCCTACGACGCCGGATCAACACGAACTCGATCCGCATTCCCAGCGTTTGCTCAAAGTCTACGACCTATGGGACAAGCCGCTGCCTGTGGATAAGATCCGCGACGCGCGCCGTGCGTACTTCGGTGCGTGCAGCTACATCGACGCCAACGTCGGCAAACTTCTGCAAACTCTCGAAGAAACCGGGCTGATTGACGACACCGTCATCGTTTTCTCCGGCGATCACGGCGACATGCTTGGCGAAAAAGGTCTCTGGTACAAAATGCACTGGTTTGAAATGGCGGCCCGCGTGCCCCTGTTGATAAGTGCTCCCGGACAGTTCAATGCCGGCCGCATCAGCGCCGCCGTATCCACCGCCGATCTATTACCCACGTTCGTCGAACTGGCCGGCGGCACGCTGGAACCGGGCTTGCCGCTGGATGGCCGTTCGCTGATGCCGCATCTGCAAGGGCAGGGCGGCCACGACGAAGTTTTCGGCGAATACATGGCCGAAGGCACGATCAGCCCGCTGATGATGATCCGTCGCGGCGCCTACAAATTTATCTACAGTGAAAGCGACCCTTGCCTGATCTTCGATGTGCACAACGATCCGCGTGAACTGGAAGAACTCAGCTATTCGCCGCAATATCGTTCGCTGTTCGACGATTTTCTCGCCGAAGCGCGAGCCAAGTGGGACATCCCGGCCATTCACCGCGCTGTGCTCGCCAGCCAGCGCCGACGCCGATTTGTCGCCGATGCGTTGACCATCGGCAAGCTGAAGAGCTGGGATCACCAGCCGCTGGTCGACGCCAGTCAGCAGTACATGCGCAACCACATCGACCTCGACGATCTGGAACGCAAGGCCCGTTATCCACAACCCTGCCAAAACCAATAATGTTAAGGGGAAGTCCATGCGCAAGTTATCCACAGCACTGACGACCAGCTTATTGGCGTTGGCCAGCGGATCGGTATTCGCCGAGCAAAGCTGCGAGACGGTGAAAATGGCCGACCCCGGCTGGAGCGACATCGCCGCGACCAACGCCATCACCGGGTTTCTGCTGGAAGGCATGGGTTACAAGGCCAAGGTCGACACCCTCGCGGTGCCGATCACCTTCGGCGGTTTGAAGGATGGCCAGGTCGATGTGTTCCTCGGCAACTGGATGCCGGCGCAGCAGGGCTTCTACGACAAGTTCGTCGCGACCGGGGATGTCACGCAACTCGCGAAAAACCTCGACGGCACCGAGTTCACCCTGGCGGTGCCGGACTACGTATGGGACGCGGGTGTGCATGACTTTGCCGACCTGAACAAATACGCCGACAAGTTCGAACGCAAGATCTACGGCATCGGCTCCGGCGCACCAGCGAACATCTCGTTGCAGGAAATCATCAAGAAGAACGACTTCGACCTGGGTCAATGGAAGCTGATCGAGTCCAGCGAACAGGCGATGCTCGCCGAGGTGTCGCGGGCGGTGAAGAAACAGAAATTCGTGACCTTCCTCGGCTGGACGCCGCACCCGATGAACGTGCAGCTGAAAATGCATTACCTGAAGGGCGGCGAGAAATACTTCGGTGACACCGGTAGCGTGTTTACTCTCACGCGCAAGGGTTACGCCGAGGCCTGCCCGAACGTGGGTAAATTGCTGACCAATCTTTCGTTCACTCAGGAGATGGAGAACAGCATCATGGCCGAGGTGGTGAACAAGAAGGTCAGCAATGCAGATGCGGCGAAGGCGTGGATCAAGGCGAATCCGGCGGTGTTGGACAAATGGCTGGATGGAGTGAAGACGGCTGATGGCAAGGATGCGTTGCCTGCTGTGAAAGCCAAGCTGTAACGGTATCCAACAGTTGACCCACTTCCTGTGGCGAGGGGATTTATCCCCGTTGGGCTGCGAAGCGGCCCCAAATCCAGTATTCACGGTGTATCAGGTAAACCGAATGCGATGGTTTTGCGACTGCTGCGCAGCCGAACGGGGATAAATCCCCTCGCCACAATGATTGCTGAGTCCTGATAGGCTTGTTGAAAACCCCAACCGCGAGGACCCATGGCCTTCCCCAGTCGCCGCTCACTGCTTCCCTTCCTCACCTGGCTGCCCCGGCAAACCCGCGCCAGCGTCGGACGGGATCTGATCGTCGGCCTCAGTGGTGCGATTCTCGCGTTACCGCAGTCGATTGCCTACGCCCTGATCGCCGGTCTCCCCCCCGAATATGGCCTCTACGCCGCCATCATCCCGGTTCTGATCGCCTGTCTGTGGGGTTCCTCGTGGCACCTGATCTGTGGCCCGACGGCGGCGATTTCGATTGTGCTGTATGCCAGCGTCAGTCCGTTGGCCGTGCCGGCCTCCCAGGACTACATCACCCTGATTCTGCTGCTGACCTTTCTTGCCGGGATTTTCCAGTGGTTGCTCGGCTTGCTGCGCTTTGGCGCACTGGTGAATTTCGTCTCGCATTCGGTGGTGCTCGGTTTCACCCTTGGCGCGGCAGTGGTGATTGCCATTGGGCAGTTGCCGAATCTGCTGGGGCTTGAGTTGCCAGCGAAAGCCACGGCGCTCGCCAGCCTGATGGATCTGCTGGGGCATTGGCGGGCGGTGGATAAACCTTCATTGCTGCTGGGCGTGGCAACTGTGTTCGTCGGTGTGGTGCTGAAACAAATGGTGCCACGCTGGCCGACCCTGCTGATCACGTTAGTGCTGGCCAGTCTGGTGGTGTGGCTGTGGCCGGCGATGTTCGGCCATGTGCATCTGGTCAGTGCTTTTGTGGGGCGGTTGCCGCCGTTCAGTGGATTGCCGCTGGATCTCGACATGATTCTGCGCCTGCTGCCGAGTGCGATCGCGGTGGGCATGCTCGGACTGGTCACCAGCCTGTCGATTGCCCGTTCGATTGCTGCGCGATCGCAGCAGTTGCTCGATGCCAATCAGGAAGTTCGCGCGCAAGGTTTCTCGAATATCGTCGGGGCGTTTTTTTCCGGATCGTTGTCCGCCGGATCATTTACCCGCTCGGGGTTGAGTTACGAGGCGGGTGCGTGCTCGCCGCTGGCCGGGATGTTTTCGGCGATCTGGGTCGCGCTGTTCGCAATTTTCGGCGCCGGGTTGATCGCGCACATCCCGATCCCGGCCATGGCCGGCAGCATTTTGTTGATCGCCTGGGGCTTGGTGGATCATCGCGGCATCCGTGCGCTGTTGCGTGTCAGCCGCGCCGAGTTCGTGGTGATGGCCCTGACGTGTCTGGCCACATTGCTGCTGGAATTGCAGACGGCGATTTACGCGGGGGTGCTGGCGTCGTTGTTCTTTTACCTCAAACGCACTTCGCAGCCACGGGTGCAGCATTGGCGCGATGGCGAGGACGATGTGCTGCGCGTCGGCGGCTCGATCTTTTTCGGCGCCAGCCATTACCTGCAAGTGCGCCTGCAACGCCTGCACGGCGCGCGGGTGGTGATCGAGGCGCAGCAGATCAACTTCATCGACTATTCGGGCGTGGAGATGCTGCATCAGGAGGCGCGGCGCTTGCTGAGCCAGGATCGCAGCCTGACCTTGCGCCGGGCGCGGCCGCAGGTGGTGGAAGAGTTGAGGAAGCTTGAAGGGCCAGAGAAATGTCCGATCAGGTTTGAGGATTGATCTGATATCCGTGTCGAACTCAATCGCTGGCAAGCCAGCTCCCACAGGGATTCAGGAGATCCTTGTGGGAGCTGGCTTGCCAGCGATGCTTTTAAAGGGCCAGTTGCCGACGCAATTCTGCAAGCACAGGCGCCGTGTCAGGACGCACACCGCGCCACAGAAAGAATGCCTCTGCGGCCTGCTCGGCCAGCATCCCCAAGCCATCCATCGACACCGCCGCGCCATGCTCGCTGGCCCAGCGGCAGAACGCAGTCGGTTCCTTGCCGTACATCATGTCGTAGCACAGAGTCTTGCCCGGCTCGATCAGGCTCGGTGAAATCGGCGGCACCTCACCGGTGAGGCTGGCGGAGGTGGCGTTGATGATCACGTCCACCGGCTCCTGCAACCAGTCGAAGCCGCTGGCCGACACCGGGCCCAGATCGCAGAACAGTTCCGCCAGCAGCTCGGCTTTATCCACCGTGCGATTGGCGATGATCACCGACGCCGGTTTCTCCGCGAGCAACGGCTCCAGCGCCCCACGCACCGCGCCACCAGCACCGAGCAGCAGGATGCGTTTGCCGGTCAGACTGAACCCGGCATTCACCGTCAGATCACGCACCAGTCCGGCGCCATCGGTGTTGTCGCCGAGCAGCGAGCCGTCAGCCAGTTTGCTCAAGGTGTTCACCGCGCCGGCGCGTTGCGCTCGCGCCGTCAGGCTGTTGGCCAGGCGGTAAGCGTCTTCCTTGAACGGCACGGTGACGTTGGCACCGCGACCTTCCTGGAAAAACGCCGTGGCGCAACCGGCGAAGTCGTCGAGCGGCGCCAGCAAGGTGCTGTAGTCGAGGCTCTGCCCGGTTTGTTCAGCGAACAGTTTGTGAATCATCGGCGACTTGCTGTGACCGATCGGGTTACCGAAAACGACGTAACGATCCATCAGATGTCCTCAGGCCTGGGCCAGCCAGTCGCGGTCTTGCAGGAAATATTCAGTCAGGCGCGCCTCTTCGCTACCAGGCTCGGCCTTCCAGTCGTAGCCCCAACGCACTTGCGGCGGCAGCGACATGAGGATCGACTCGGTGCGCCCGCCCGATTGCAGACCGAACAGCGTGCCACGGTCGTAAACCAGGTTGAACTCGACGTAACGGCCACGGCGGAATTCCTGGAACTCGCGCTGCTGGGCGGTGAACGCATCGTTCTTGCGGCGCTGCACAATCGGCAGATAAGCGTCGATGTAGGCATCACCGATGGCACGCATGAAAGCGAAACTGGTGTCGAAATCCCACTCGTTCAGGTCATCGAAAAACAGGCCGCCGATGCCGCGCGGTTCGTGGCGATGCTTGATGTGGAAGTAGGTGTCGCACCACGCCTTGTAGCGCGGATACACGTCCGGGCCGAACGGCGCGCAGGCTTGCTCGGCGACGCGGTGCCAGTGAATGCAGTCTTCTTCATTGCCGTAATACGGGGTCAGGTCGAAGCCGCCGCCAAACCACCAGACCGGCTCTTCGCCCTCCTTCTCGGCGATGAAAAAGCGCACGTTGGCGTGGGACGTTGGCACGTGTGGGTTGTGCGGGTGAATCACCAGCGACACACCCAGGGCTTCGAAGCCACGGCCGGCCAGTTCCGGACGATGGGCGCTGGCCGAGGGTGGCAGACCGCTGCCAAAGACGTGGGAAAAGTTGACGCCGCCCTTTTCGATCAGCGTGCCGTTCTCGATCACGCGGGTGCGACCACCACCGCCGGCAGGCCGGGTCCAGGCGTCTTCGACGAAACGCGTGCCGCCGTCCTCGTTTTCGAGTGCGGCGCAGATGCGGTCTTGCAGGTCGAGCAGATAGGCCTTTACGGCGTCGGTGCGGGTCGTCATGGCTTCACCTTGAACGGGGCATAACTACGCGGCGCCCCGCAGGCGGGGGTCGGCGCAAATGGGCGCGTAGCATACCACCGCAGGCAAGCGCGCCGCAGTTGACGAAGATCAAGCATGAGAGTTGGATAGGGACCTCGCAAAAGACCCAAGGAGAGCAGGCAGATGGCAAAGCGTATCCAGTTCCGCGCCCACGGCGGTCCCGAAGTGCTCGAATATGTTGACTACCAACCCGCGGCACCCGGTCCCAATCAAGTACGTGTGGCCAACAAGGCCATCGGCCTGAACTTCATCGACACCTATTTCCGCAGCGGCCTCTATGCACCGCCAGCCCTGCCGTCTGGCCTGGGCGCTGAAGGCGCCGGCATCGTTGATGCGGTCGGCAGCGACGTCACCCGTTTCAAGGTCGGTGATCGTGTGGCGTACGGCAGTGGCCCGTTGGGCGCCTACAGCGAATTGCACGTCCTGCCTGAAGCCAATCTGGTGAAGCTGCCGGACGAGATCAGTTTTGAAACCGCCGCCGGGGTGATGCTCAAGGGCCTGACCGTGCAATACCTGCTGCGCCAGACCTACGAACTCAAGGGTGGCGAAACCATCCTGTTCCACGCCGCTGCCGGGGGCGTCGGCTCGTTGGCCTGCCAATGGGCCAAGGCGTTGGGCGTGAAGCTGATCGGCACAGTGAGCTCGAAAGAAAAAGCCGATCTGGCCAAGGCCAACGGGGCCTGGGCAACCATCGACTACAGCCACGAAAATGTTGCCGAACGCGTACTGGAGTTGACCGACGGCAAGAAAGTCCCGGTGGTCTACGACGGCGTCGGCAAAGACACCTGGCTGACGTCGCTGGACAGCGTGTCGCCGCGCGGTCTGGTCGTGAGTTTCGGTAATGCCTCTGGCGCAGTGGACGGCGTGAATCTGGGCATCCTTTCGGCGAAGGGCTCGCTCTACGTGACCCGTCCGACCCTGGCGACCTACGCCAACAACGCCGAAAACCTGCAGTGCATGGCCGATGAGCTGTTCGAAATGATCATCAGCGGCAAGCTCAAGGTCGATATCAGCCAGCGTTATCCACTGGCTGACGCAGCGAAGGCGCAGACCGAGTTGTCGGCTCGGCGCACCACCGGCTCGACCGTCCTGCTGCCGTGACACCACGCTACCTCGTTGAGTCCGGGGTAATGCCCAGCTCGACAAAAAACGGCGTCTTGCCGGCAGAGGTTGTTTCGAAACCACTGCGGTCAAGACGCTGTATCCGCAATCCCAACACGCCAGGCAATCTGAGCAGAGCGCTGGCTTGCGCTTCGCTTTGCAACGCCTGTTCGAGGGCGACTTCTGCACGGGCAGGCAGTTTGTCCTGAGCGATCACCAGTCGCATGCGGGCACCATTGGCCTGCCGATTGATCTGTACCTGAACGTCGCTGGTGTCCAGGTCAGGCAGCGCCCGGGCGAGTACGCTCATGACCTGCCGCTGCGTGACGATCGCGCCGCCCAGTTTGATCGTGGTTTCGACCCTCCCCTCGAGTTGCAGCACGGGCAGTGTGCTGCCACAGGCACACTTCGCCACATTACGCAGCACCCGCCCACGATCACCAATCCGATACCGCAACAGCGGCACGTGATCTGGCAGCAGGGATGTCAGCAAAAACTCGCCGCGCTCACCTTCGGCCACTGCTTGCAGGGTCAGTGGATCAACCACTTCGAGCAGCATGGCGTCGGCGTGCAGATGATAGAACCCGTGCTCAAGATGAGCGCACTGAAAGCCGATGGGGCCGGTCTCCGTCGAGCTGTAGCCCAGCGACCGTACCTTTATGGTGGGCCAGTCCCGCGCCAATTGATCGCGCAGCCGCTGACTGCATGGCTCCCCGATGTAGTAGAGCCATCGCAGACTGGCCAATTGCTCTGTATCAATATCGTCGCGGTTGAAAAGAGCCGCCGCAAAGGAAGGGGTGCACATCAACGCATCGGCCGTTTGCGACTGAATCAGCTTGGCAATCCGCTGGACGCCCATCAATGCTCCAGCGGGCAACAGGCGCGCACCGATGTGCTCGACGATGGCTGCGGCGTACTGAAAAGCGCCCTGCATCTCGCCGGCGGTCAGGCAGTTGATGACCACTCCGGGACGTTCATCCGCCACACCGAACATCCTCGCACCCAAAGGCACGATGCTCGCGTTGAATGCCCAGGAATGGGTGATGTGTTTACGGTTGCCGGTGCTGCCTCCCGACGTCAGGGTCAGCCCGCCACCCGGCGCACGGTGCGAAGCCTCGCCCAGCGCGGAAAACAACACACCACCGTGTTCATCTTCCACGGCTTGGATCGGCAGGCGATGCAGGTCTTCCCGGGTCTGCACCTGCAGGATCTGCGGACACAATTTACAGAACCACGGCAGTGACCGCGCATCGGCAAGTTTGCGCGCAAAGGCCTTATCGGGCGGGACTGTCGGATCAATGTTCATCGCCGCGCCCTCCCTGACGAATGCCCAACTCATCGAATCCGTCCGTGATGGCATTGGCCAGACATTCCAACTGGGTCTGACTGTGGATCGCACTGATGGCCAGACGCAGAATCGCCTCACCTTTGGCCACCACCGGAAACAGTGCGGTGGTGACCGCAATGCCCTGCCGCCGCAGGTGCAGCGCCAGATTGATCGCATCGCGCTCGGCGCCGACACGGACAAAACGAATAGGCGAGGCGACTTCATGGTTACCCAGCACCGGGCCTAGCAAAGCGTCGATCACGGCCACATTTCGCCACAGGGCCGCCTGTAATAGCCCGAGCTCAGGCGACAGGTGAATGTCCCCGGAGGCGACCGCCGCGCCAACGCCGCCCATCGACAGTGGCCCGCCGAAGGTATAGGTCGACGCATGGCGTCTGATCATCTCGGCATCGGCGGCGGTCAGCACGGTAATCGCCCCGCCCGTCGCACCAAATGCCTTGGACAGCGAAGACAGAAGGATTAAGCGGTGGCGCAGTCGTGCATCGGCCGCGGCGAGTGCATAACCACCCCCTGACGTGCCGTGGATCGAGGTGCCGTGAGCATCATCCGCATACAGATATCCCTCAAAGCGCTCCGCGAGTTGCAGCAGTCGATTGATCGGATACACACCCCGCATCGAGCCAATGCTGTCGGTCAGGATGATCGGGGTATTGCCAGCGGCTACCGCAGTGGAGCAGGCCTGCTCGACTTGCTCCACATCACTGCAATCGCAACGCTGGACGGGCCCGAACTGCCACAGAATCCCTTGCAGCACTTGCATCGAGGCATGCGCCGCCCGGTCGACGATCCAGCAAGGACCACGCCGTAACGGGTAGGACGGCAACTCGCCAGAACCCAGCAAAGGCAGACAGCCCAGATGCGCACTGCCCACCGAGTTGAAGGTGACCGTGTGCCCCTGAAATATCTGGTTCAACTGCTCATCCAGCTCAAGCATGGGCGGCAGCAGGGCTCGGGTGCGTGCGGCGGCAAACTGCACACCAAAGGATTTCACGGCGCTCACCGCACTGTGAATCAGGCGTGGATCACACTCCAGTCCCAGGTAAGAGCATGAGAGGAACTCGGTCAGCCGTTCTCCGCTGCTCAACTCAATGTCCTTGCCCTCGCGCCTGACCAGCTCCAAGCCGTTGAGCCCGGAATCGAACAACTGCTGCTGATCGGCGCGCGCCTGTCTGACACGGTTTTTTACCCAATTGACGGTCGGTTGCTGAGTATTCATCGGGATGCCTGCAAAGATGTCGTCCGGCGATAGACCTGCACACGCCAGAGCTGGGTTTTCTCTCGTGCAATCGCTGCCTGGTATTCGGCGGTGGTATCGCAGAAACCTGCACAATCGGGCCGGACAACATGCAAATGGGCACGGATGACCGTCAGCGCTTCCTCGGCCAATGACGGGCGCAAGCGCTGCAAGACGCTGGCACCGGTGGCCTTGGGCATGAAGGAAGGCACGTCCGAGAGCGAGACGAAATCGATATCCGTGTGGTTGGCGGCGCAATCGAGGATGTCGGCCTGCACCACCCGCAACTCGCACTGTTGAAGAGCTTCACGGGCCTTGTGGAAAATTTCCGGCTCGCACTCCAGCGGGAAACCTTGCGGGTCGCGCAGTTCACCGAAAAACAGCATTTGCAGGAAAAAGCTCTCACGCACGACTTGCGTGGTGAACAGGGCATGGAAAATCCCCAGGTACACCTCGCGAGAACTGATACCCAGGTTGTTGCGGGGAAACGAGCCCTTGTACAGGAGCGAGTTGAGCACCGCTGCGTTGCCCAACAACGCAATCACCGCCCGCCAGCGCTTCAGGGGGAAACGGGTTCGGTAATAGTTCGTTTGCTCGTCGAGGTCCCGGCACTGAAAAATCTCCCGACCCGCCTTGCCAGTAAATAGCCGGTTGATCTTCGCCAACCGCTGTAGGGTTTGCTCGAACGCCCCCATGTAGATCGGCGCTTGCCATTGACGGGCCTGGAACAACTCCGCCAGCCAGCGCCGATCGGCTCGCGGTACGTTGAGTTGCTGCAGGATGGATTGGCGTCGTGACACCAGAGTCCCCGCCCGGTACCCCATGAAATCCATGAACGTTTCGTGATCGGTCTGTTCCAGCAGGGCAAATCGTAACCGCGTGTACGCCAGTTGCGGCGCGCTGATATCGGTACAGGTCATGCGCGCCGGACTGCGGGCCAACAGCGGCAACAGCCGTCCGCCACTCCCGGCGATGCCCATCACATGCCTGGCACGTGCGGGCAGGATCGCGTATTCCAGTGCGGAGTCTTCATCCCCCAGTGCGTAGTTCAATTGCTGGAAGTAGTCAGCCATGCCTGCCTCCCGGCACCCATCGGGGAAATCGCCGCAGGAGCCTCATGAGTCGGCCAGTGCATGGAGAAAGTCATAACGCGGCGCGAGGTCGTTTTGCCAGGCCTCATATTGCTCATAAACGGCTTCAAGCATATTGCCGGTCAGGCGCAAGCTGGTTTCCATCACATTGGCAATGGCGTCCCAGTCGCACTGGCGCTTGCACGTACGTTGCAGGATGACTTTTATTTCGTTGAAGTGTTCGACATCAATATCGGAGTGAGCAACGAAGAACGTCAATTGCGCCGGTTTCAATGACAGCGTTTCGCTCAGTTTATTGATTAGCGGCGTGATGAATTGATAGGCATTTTCCGCCCAATAACTGTATCCGAGGCGTTGTAGTGGATTACCGGTGAACGATATCCAGTACAAATAGGCAATCAATACTTCGGTTGCCGGAAGTGCCGGGGGTATATCGAAACTCTCATTCTTGAGTCCAAGACTCATGACATCATGCAGGGCCATTTTTTCATGACCTACTTCTTGCGCTGCGTGCTCAAAACAGAACTTTGCATAGACCGGATTATCGGCATGACGCACACCGACCAGTCCCTGGTTTCGCGCATTGTGCGCGGTGTAGTGAAAGGTTTCGATCATGTAAATCGCATATAAGGCTTTGGACACACGACCCTCACGTATGGCTTTCACCAAGCGAGAACCATTGAGTATCTCGGCCCATGCTTTTTCGATTCGGTTATCAAGCTGGATCAACTGTTGTTCAAAGCTGAGTGGCGCATTCATTGTGGTGCTCCGGTTGGTCTACGGTGGCGTGGTCAGGTTGTTGTACAGCCGCAAGGATCTGCTGCCATTGCGCGGATAGCAGCCAGTAGCCACCGCGAGCGCGTTGCTCGATTTGCAGGGCGTCGGAGGTGATCGGTGTCAGGCCGAATCGCTGGAACAGTCGCCGTTGCGGCGTTCGGCACAAGGCAGTGACGCCTTGATATCCATGGTTGATTGCCCACGCTGTGGCGGCTGCCAGCAGGCAGTTGATCGGCACGGGCAGATGGGTTCGCGAGTGAGTAATCAAGCGGCTGAACTCGACATGGCGCGACAACGCCATGGTGGGAGAAACATGCCGATGCGCCAGTGACGCCCACTCGAACGGCGCAGGCGTTACCCTTAATACCGCCACAAGGTGGTCATGCTGATAAAGCAGGAAGTGCGTACTGCGCGACGTGATCCCGAGCCGCTTTTCAAGCATCCGGGCCCGGGAGGTCAGCATGTAATGTTGCAATCGCAGGCGAAACTGCCGACCAATGAATCGTTCAAACTCTTGCGTGTCTGAACCCGCATCAAGAGTAACGACGCGACAATCTTCATGGCGACTGCTCAAGGTTGCCTGAAGTGACTGCAGATAATCCATGAGTTGCAAATCCGTAGTATCCATTCCTTCTCCGCAGACGTTGACTTATCGAAGTTTCCTTGGCGCATTGGAATAATGGATGCTTTTAGAAATATCGCCACTGCGCGACTTCTGATAATGACGTGGGAAAAGTTACTGAAAATGAATACTTACCGATTATTCTTACGCGTATGGAAAAGAACAAAACAACGAAGTGTTTAACTCGGTTAATTACTTGAAGGATAAATCGCAGACATGCGTAGTACTCCTCGCTATAAAAGCCGAAGAGCACTAAATACATGAAGTTCTAAGTGATGTCAGTCGGGACGAATGACATTACCGGTGGCCAGATCACGGATGACGCTTGGATTCTTGCGACCGCCCAACTGGCCACCCAGGATCAAATCGATCTGCCCACGGAAATACTGCTCGACCCGCAGCCGCGTACGCGCCGCCGGCCGCCCCTGCGGGTTGGCCGACGTGGAGATCAACGGCCCGACCATCGAGCACAAATCACGTACCTGCGGGTGATCACTGACTCGCAGCGCCACGGTATCGTGCACTCCGGTGACCCACTCCGGCAGCAGGTTCTGATGGGGCACCAGCCAGGTATTCGGCCCCGGCCAGGTGCTGGCCATGCGGTCGATCCACTCTTGCGGGAAGTCTTCGAACAGGAAATCGAACTGGCGAATGTTGTCGGCGACCAGGATCAGTCCCTTGTCGACCGAGCGATTCTTGATCGCCAGCAGCCGATCCACCGCGTCTTCGTTCCACGGGTCGCAACCCAGCCCCCAGACGGCTTCGGTTGGATAGGCAATCACCGCCCCGGCGCGAATCTCTCGTGCGGCTTGTTGCACACGCCAACTGTTGACCATGAAAAAACTCTCCACAAACAGGTTTCGCGCAGTTTACCGATCTTCCTTGTAAAACCTAGCTCACCCGCGCAAACCAGCGGCCGTTTTCACTCACGGCGCGACCATCCATTTCCAGTTCGGTAAGGGCCGCCAGGACTTTGGGCAAAGCCCAGCCACTGCTGTCGGCCAGTGCCTCACTGGTGTGCGGCGCCGCGTGAAGCAGAGCAAGCAACGGATGATCGGGTTTCGACGTTTCTGCGCAGTGCGGCAGATGCTGCCAGCCACGCAGGGCTTCGAGGATATGTTCGATGGTTTCCACCAGCACCGCGCCGTCGCGGATCAACTGGTGGCAACCGCGCGCGCCGGGGTGATGGATCGACCCGGGAATGGCGTAAACCTCTCGCCCCTGTTCGGCCGCCAGCCGTGCGGTGATCAACGAGCCACTGGCAACACTCGCCTCAACCACCAGCACACCCAGGGACAAACCACTGATGATCCGGTTGCGTCGCGGAAAGTTGCTCGCGCTCGGCCCGGCGTCCAGCGGAAACTCTGAAAGCACCGCGCTGCCGGAGGCGATCATCGCGTCAGCCAGCCGCCGATTGCGCTGTGGATAAAACTTTTCCAGACCGGTGCCCAACACTCCGACCGTGAGCCCGCCGACATCCAGCGCCGCCTGGTGCGCCGCCGCATCAATCCCCAAGGCCAGGCCGCTGGTGATGACAAAACCGGCCCCTGCCAGGCTGCGGGAAAACGCTGCGGCGGTGTCCATTCCCGGCCGCGAAGCACTGCGGCTGCCGACCATTGCCAGTTGCGGCTTTTCCAGAATCAGCGGATCTCCGGCCACAAACAGCAGTGGTGGCGGATCGGTAATCTGCGCCAGCAGCGCCGGATAATCCGCCTGATCCCACATCAGCAAATGTTGTCCCGGCCGCTCTAGCCAGCGCATTGCATGGCTGGCGCCGTCGCGCACCTCGGGACTGCGCCGCGCTTCGGCTGACACCGCCGGTAAACCCAGTGAGCGCCAGGCGCTCGCCGGCGCGCTGATGGCTTTTGACGCCGAGCCGAAGGCTTCGAGCAATTTGGCAAATCGCTTCGGACCGATTTCCGGCAAGCGATGCAGGCGCAGGCGCGCTTCCAGTTCCGCAGGGGAAACCGGCGTACAGACAGACAGCGTCATGGATCATCCTTGATCGTTATAAGCCCCGAACTATTCGGAACAAGCTGTGGATAACTCTGTTGGTAACTTGTGAAGCATGCTTACGGATTTCGCACCTTGTCGAGCACCGCCAGCGAGCGTGATGCATTGAGTACGAGGCCGTAACTGAGTTTGTCGTAGGTGCGGAAAACCATCAGCAATCCTGCCCGTTCGTCGGGGATTTTCAGTGGTTGGCCGGTGACCCGGTCGCGCACGGTTTCGCCGGTTTTCATGACCACCAGCACATTGCCCTCGGCGAGCCCGTCGCGTTTGCCCTTGTTCAGGGTGACTACGTCCATTACGCCGATCTGGGTAACGCCGCGCGGCACGTCGATGATCACGCCGTTGATATTGCTGCTCGGCGCGCTGGGCATGAAGGTCGAATTGATCGAGCGCTCCTCGCCGCTGAACAAGCGGTCACCGAGGCGCACTTCCTGGGTGGTGCGTTGCAGGGCGAGGGTGGCGACATCGCCTTCAGTGGCAACGATCTCACCACCGCCGATGTCATCGGCGTTGATCCCCAGGAACTCCTTGGTCTGCGGATCGGTGTAGACCTTGCCCTGGCGGAAGATGCCGTAGACCGGCTGATTCGGGTCGAAATGGCCACGCGCGAAGATCCGGTCGCCGGTGCCGCTGAGCACGCGTTCGGCATCGCCGGCGACGATGTACGGCGCCTTGTCGAAATCCTCGACCTTGTCGACGATGCGATTGCTCAGCAGAAAGCTGTTGATCGATTTCAGCGGGATGCTCGGAATCGCCTCGGCCACCGGGCTGGTGCGGATACGGGGTGACAGCTTGATGGTGCCACGTGACTCGCCGCGATTGACGATCAGGCGCGGCTGGCCATCGACGTAACTGAGCGTCAGCGTGTCGCCGGGATAGATCAGATTGGGGTTTTCGATCTGCGGGTTGGCCCGCCACAGTTGTGGCCACTGCCATGGCTCGCGCAGGTATTTGCCGGAAATGTCCCAGAGCGTGTCCCCCGAAACCACCGTGTATTGCTGTGGAAAACCATCCCTGAGTTGCACTTGCCCTTGCGCAGCGCCGGCCGAGGCCAACAGCAGCAGGGCGAGTAGTGTTTTCCTCATGCAGCGAATCCCTTTATCATGTGCGTTCGCGTGAACCGTCAGAGCCCCCGTGGCTCGCTAGTGCAAACTGCATTAGCTACGCTTCACAACGGTAGCCTGCATCTTCGGACCTGCCAGGCCATCGACCCGACTTTACTCAATACGTGCAGCAATCAGCCTATGGCCATTTTAAACATCCTCGAATTTCCGGACCCGCGTCTGCGTACTATCGCCAAGCCTGTGGCTGTAGTGGACGACGAAGTGCGTCAGTTGGTCGATGACATGTTTGAAACAATGTATGAAGCGCCGGGCATCGGCCTTGCCGCGACCCAGGTCAACGTGCACAAACGTATCGTCGTGATGGACCTTTCCGAAGACCGCGCCGAACCCCGGGTGTTCATCAACCCCGAGTTCGAATCGCTGACCGACGAGATGGATCAGTACCAGGAAGGCTGCCTCTCGGTGCCGGGTTTCTACGAAAACGTCGACCGCCCGCAGAAGGTCAGGATCAAGGCGCTGGACCGCGACGGCAAGCCCTACGAGCTGATCGCCGAAGGCCTGCTCGCGGTGTGCATCCAGCACGAATGCGACCACCTCAACGGCAAACTGTTCGTCGATTACCTGTCCACGCTCAAACGCGACCGGATCAAGAAGAAACTGGAAAAGCTGCATCGCCAGAACGCTTGATGCCCTCCTTCAAAGGCTTGCTGCGGCAAGCCTTTTTCTTTTTATGAGACCCCTTCATGACTGAGCCACTGCGCATCGTTTTTGCCGGCACCCCGGAATTCGCCGCCGAACACCTCAAGGCCCTGCTGAACAGCCCTTACGAGATCGTTGCGGTCTACACCCAACCGGATCGTCCGGCCGGTCGCGGACAAAAACTGATGCCGAGCCCGGTTAAACAGCTGGCGCTGGAAAATAATATCCAGGTGTTGCAGCCACCGACGCTGCGCAACGCTGACGCTCAAGCCGAGCTCGCTGCGCTGAAGCCGGATTTGATGGTGGTGGTCGCCTACGGCCTGATCCTGCCGCAAGTGGTGCTGGATATTCCGCGCCTGGGCTGCATCAACAGCCACGCGTCGTTGCTACCGCGCTGGCGCGGTGCGGCGCCGATCCAGCGCGCCGTGGAACACGGTGACGCCGAAAGCGGCGTGACCGTGATGCGCATGGAGGCCGGTCTCGACACCGGGCCGATGCTGCTCAAAGTCGTTACGCCAATCAGTGCCGAAGATACCGGCGGAAGCCTGCATGACCGTCTCGCCGAGATGGGTCCGCCAGCCGTGGTGCAAGCGATTGCGGGCCTCGCAGCCGGGACGCTGGAAGGCGAAGTGCAGAATGACGAACTCGCGACCTACGCGCACAAATTGAATAAAGACGAAGCACGCATCGACTGGAGCCGTCCGGCGGTTGAGCTGGAACGCCTGGTCCGCGCCTTCAATCCATGGCCGATTACCCACAGCACCCTCAACGGTGAGGCGCTGAAAGTGCTGGCGGCGACAATCGCCGACGGTAAAGGCGCGCCGGGCACCATCCTCAGCGCCAGCAAGGACGGCCTTATCGTCGCCTGCGGCGAACAAGCACTTTGCCTGACTCGCCTGCAATTGCCCGGCGGCAAGGCGCTGAACTTCAGCGACCTGTTCAACAGCCGTCGCGAGAAATTCGCTGTTGGCACCGTCCTCGGCGCAGCGGTGGACGCGCAATGAATCCGCGTCTGGCCGCCGCCAAGGCACTCGCCGCCGTGCTCAGCGGCAAAGCCTCGCTGAACAGCTCCCTGCCGACGCAACTGGACAAGGTCGAGGACCGCGATCGCGGCTTCACTCAGGATCTGGCGTTCGGCACCGCCCGCTGGCAGCCACGCCTGTCGGCACTGGCAGAAAAACTCCTGCAGAAGCCGTTCAAGGCAGCTGACGCCGATGTCGAGGCGCTGCTGCTGGTCGGCCTCTACCAGTTGCTCTACACCCGCGTGCCAGCCCACGCCGCCATCGGCGAAACCGTGGGTTGCGCCGACAAGCTGAAAAAGCCCTGGGCCAAGGGTCTGCTCAATGCCGTGCTGCGCAACGCCCAGCGCGAAAGCGAAACGATTTTCGCCGAGCTGGAGCGCGATCCGGTAGTGCGCACCGCCCACCCCCGCTGGCTGCAAAAATCCCTAAAAGCCTTCTGGCCCGAGCAATGGGAAGCCATTTGCGCGGCGAATAACGCGCATCCACCAATGATCCTGCGGGTCAACCGCCGCCATCACAGCCGCGACGCCTACCTCGGTCTGCTGACCGACGCCGGAATCGCCGCAACGCCATGTGTCTACAGCCGCGACGGCATCATTCTCGAAGCCGCTGCCGATGTGCGCAGCCTGCCGGGTTTTGCCGAAGGCTGGATCAGCGTGCAGGACGAAGCCGCGCAACTGGCCGCCGACCTGCTCGATCTGGCGCCAGGGCAACGCGTGCTCGACGCCTGCTGCGCGCCGGGTGGCAAAACCTGCCACATCCTCGAAGCCGAAACGGCGCTGGCCGGTGTGGTGGCAGTAGATCTGGAAGCCAAGCGTCTGGTGCGCGTGAAGGAAAACCTCGAGCGCCTCGGCCTCAACGCCGAACTGATCGCCGCCGACGGTCGCGATACTGAAAAGTGGTGGGACGGCAAACCGTTCCAGCGCATCCTGCTTGACGCGCCGTGCTCGGCCACTGGCGTGATCCGACGCCATCCGGACATCAAGCTGACCCGTCAGCCAGACGACATCGTCGCCCTCGCACAACTGCAAGGCGATCTGCTCGACGCCATGTGGAAAACCCTCGAAGTGGGCGGCATCCTGCTTTACGCCACCTGCTCGACGCTGCCGACCGAGAACACCGAGGTGATTGCCGCGTTCCTTGAGCGCACGCCAGGAGCCCGGGAGCTGGATCTGGCCACGACTGCCGGAATCAAACAGCCCCACGGTCGCCAATTGCTGGCCCAGCAGGGCGGGCATGACGGGTTCTATTACGCCAAGCTGATCAAGATCGCTGCCGCGCGCGGCTAAACGGATTCAATGGAGTGACTGGATGAAAATCATCATCCTCGGTGCAGGGCAGGTCGGCGGTTCGCTGGCGGAACATCTGGCCAGCGAAGCGAACGACATCACCGTGGTCGACACCGACGGCGAGCGCCTGCGCGACCTCGGCGACCGCCTCGATATCCGCACCGTGCAGGGCCGTGGCTCGCTGCCATCGGTGCTGCGTCAGGCCGGCGCCGACGACGCCGACATGCTGGTCGCGGTGACCAACAGCGACGAGACCAACATGGTCGCCTGCCAGGTTGCCCACACGCTTTTCCACACGCCGACCAAGATCGCCCGCGTGCGCGAAGCGTCCTACCTCAATCGCGAAGAGCAGCTGTTCCAGAACGAAGCGATTCCGGTCGACGTGCTGATCAGTCCCGAGCAGGTTGTTACCAACTACATCAAGCGCCTGATCCAGCATCCCGGCGCCTTGCAGGTGATCGACTTCGCCGACGGTGCGGCGCAACTGGTGGCAGTGCGCGCCTATTACGGCGGGCCGCTTGTAGGCCAGCAACTGCGCCAGCTACGCGAGCACATGCCGAATGTCGAGACCCGCGTCGCCGCGATTTTCCGCCGCGACCGGCCGATCCTGCCGCAGGGCGACACGGTGATCGAGGCTGATGACGAAGTCTTCTTCATCGCTGCCCGTGAGAATATTCGCGCGGTCATGAGCGAAATGCGTCGTCTCGACGAGACCTACAAGCGCATCGTCATCGCTGGCGGCGGGCAGATCGGCGAACGTCTGGCCGAGGCCATCGAAAGTCGCTACCAGGTGAAAATCATCGAGATGAACCCGGCACGTTGCCGCTATCTCTCCGATACCCTCGACAGCACCGTGGTGTTGCAGGGCAGCGCTTCGGATCGCGATCTGCTGCTGGAAGAGAACATCGCCGATGCCGACATCTTCCTCGCCCTGACCAACGATGACGAAGCCAACATCATGTCGTCGCTGCTGGCGAAACGGCTGGGGGCGAAGAAGGTCATGACGATCATCAACAACCCGGCCTACGTCGACCTGATCCAGGGCGGCGACATCGACATCGCCATCAGCCCGCAACTGGCGACCATCGGCACGCTGCTGGCCCACGTGCGTCGGGGCGATATCGTCAGCGTGCACTCATTGCGCCGCGGCGCGGCGGAGGCCATCGAGGCGATTGCCCACGGTGATGCGAAATCGAGCAAGGTCATCGGCAAGCCGATCGAGAAGATCGGTTTGCCGCCGGGCACCACGATTGGCGCGGTGATCCGCAATGCACAAGTGATCATCGCCCATGACGACACGGTGATCGAAGCGGGCGACCATGTGATTCTGTTCCTTGTGGATAAAAAGCATATTCGCGATGTGGAGAAGCTGTTCCATGTTGGGTTGAGCTTCTTCTGATCCGGATTTTTCAGTGCCTGCACTGGCCCCATCGCTGGCAAGCCAGCTCCCACAGTTTTTTTGGTTGTTCAAAGATGTGATGCACACCAAAGATCCCTGTGGGAGCTGGCTTGCCAGCGATGGCGGCGCCACAGATTTTCCCTGAAACACCAGAAAAGGAATCCACCGATGCTCGAATCCCTGGAAAAAATGCTCGCCAAGGGTGTGGATAACTCCCTGCTGCGCTTCGGCCTCGGCAAGGGTTATCTGGATCTGGGCGAAAACGCCAAGGCCGCCGAGCACTTCGAACGCTGTGTCGGTTTTGATCCGAAGTATTCAGCGGCGTGGAAATTGTTGGGCAAGGCGCAACTCGCGCTGGGCGATCACGCCGCCGCACGGCAGGCATGGGAACACGGTCTGGAAGCCGCGCGCGCCCATGGCGACAAGCAGGCCGAAAAGGAAATGACGGTGTTTCTGAAGAAGCTCGAGCGTCAGGCGCAGTAAGTCAAAGGTAGCGAAGACCGATGCCGTCGACATCCACCGTCACCACTTCCATCCGCACCCGTGGCGCACCTGTGGGTAAACCCTGCACCTGGCCATAAACCACTGCGCCCTTGGGCAACGACGCCAGACGCGGGTGCTGCACATATACCCCGACAGGCGTCAGATTACGCGTCTGCCCGAGACATTCGCCGAAGCTGTCGTGGCTGATCTTGATGCGGAAGGATTTGCGTTGTTCGGACATCTTTCTGCGCCCTTCGATGAACGGGGTGTGAATAACCGCAGAAGCCAGATCAAAAGATCGCGGCCTGCGGCAGCTCCTACAAGTTATCCACAGAGTGTGCCAAGTGGGTCAGTACCAGCGCTCTTCGCCCGGCGGCCGTTTCTTGAAGCGCTTCATGCTCCACATGTACTGGCTCGGATATGCCGCCACATAGCGCTCGACGACTTTACTCATCGAGGCGCAGGATTCGGCGGTATCGGTGCTGTACATGGCCTCGGGCGCCGCTTCGAGGATCACTTTGTAGCCGGAACCATCGGGCAGGCGCAGGGCATGCAGGAACACGCCGACGGCTTTGCCACCGGCCAACATGTTCGGCACGAATTTGCTGGTCAGTGCCTGAGTGGCGAAGAACGGCACGAAGATCCCGGCGGATTCGGCCGGTTCCGGGTCAGCGGGAATGCCCACTGCACCACCTTTGCGCACTTCCTTGATGACGCTGAGGATGCCTTCCTTGGTGGAGGCAGCGACTTTGTTGCCCAGTTGCACGCGCTGTTTGCGCAGCAATTCATCCACAGCCTTCAACTTTGGCGGGCGATAGAAAATGATCGGTTTGCACTGGCTGCAATAGAAGTGGTTGAGCACTTCCCAGTTGCCCAGGTGGCTGGTGATGCCGACTACGCCTTTGCCCGAGGCCAGCGCATCCTTGAGGATGTCGAGGCCTTCGACTTCGCGCACCAGATCGATCGAGCGCTGTGCCGGCCAGATCCACGCGCAGGCGCTTTCGGTCAGCGACTTGCCGATGTCTTTCAGGCTCTGCCCGACCAGACGTTCACGCTCGACCGGGTCCATCTGTGGAAAACATTTGGCGAGGTTGATCCGCACCACGTCGCGGGAGCGGTTGGGGGTTTTCCACATGATCCAGCCGATCGCCGAACCCACGGCCTGTACGGCTCGCCATGGCAGCAGGGCAAACAGCCGCAGAGCGCCTACCAGCAAGGCGCCTTTAAACTTTTCCACAGGTCACTCCTGATCTTGTGCGGTGCGCGAGGCGGGCATTCTAACCGCCGTTGGCGAGCTGCGCGTAGCGGTCGCAATCCTGCGTGTGATCCATGACCATGCCCGAGGCCTGCATCAACGCGTAGCAAATGGTCGGACCGACGAACGTGAAGCCAGCCTTTTTCAGGCCTTTGCTCATCGCCACAGCTTCGGGGGTGATCGCCGGGACTTCGCTGCGATCCTTGAAATGATTGATGATCGGTCGGTCGCCGACGAACGACCAGAGCAACGCCACCGGATCCTCCAGCGCCAGCCAGGCCTGGGCATTGCGCCGGGCGGCGTTGAGTTTCAGACGGTTGCGGATGATCCCCGGATCGAGCATCAATTCGTCGATTTCGGCGTCGCTCATCTGCGCCACGCGCTGTACGTCGAAGCCGAACAACACCTCGCGATAGCGCTCGCGTTTACGCAACACGGTGATCCACGACAGCCCGGCCTGGAACCCTTCGAGCAAAAGCAACTCGAACAAACCCTGCGCATCGCGTAGCGGCGTGCAGGGTTTGTTCGAGTTGCTTTTGCTCGAAGGGTTCCAGGCCGGG
>NZ_JBIUVJ010000034.1:0-52210 GCF_044742875.1 Pseudomonas sp. NPDC087817 | reverse complement strand
CGGCCGCATCACGCGCGACGGCCTGCAGGACATGTCCCGTCAGCGCCTGCGTCCATCGCTGGGCGAAAGCAGTGGCATCGTCTGCCCGCGTTGCAACGGCACCGGCATCATCCGTGACGTTGAATCGCTGTCGCTGGCGATCCTGCGTCTGATCGAAGAAGAAGCCCTGAAAGACCGCACTGCCGAAGTTCGCGCTCAAGTGCCGATCCCGGTCGCGGCTTTCCTGCTCAACGAAAAACGTAACTCGATCACCAAGATCGAACTGCGCACCCGTGCTCGCATCGTCATTCTGCCGAACGATCACCTGGAAACCCCGCACTTCGAAGTTCAGCGTCTGCGTGACGACAGCCCGGAAGCCGCGACCAACCAGTCCAGCTACGAAATCGCTGCCGCCGCTGCCGAAGTCGAGGAAGTCCAGCCAGCCGCTGCGACCCGCACCCTGGTTCGTCAGGAAGCCGCGGTCAAGACCGCTCCGGCCCGTGCCAACGCTCCGGTTCCGACCGAAGCTGCCGCACCTGTTGCCCCAGCGCCTGCTCCGGTTGCTGCGCCAGAACCAAGCCTGTTCAAAGGTCTGGTGAAATCGCTGGTCAGCCTGTTCGCGACCAAAGAAGAACCAGCCGCTCCGGTTGTGGTTGAAAAACCAGCCGCCGAACGTCCGGCCCGTAACGAAGAGCGTCGCAACGGTCGTCAACAGAGCCGCAACCGTAACGGTCGTCGCGATGAAGAACGCAAGCCGCGCGAAGAGCGCGCTCCACGTGAAGAACGCGCCCCACGCGAGCCGCGTGAAGAGCGTGCGCCACGCGAAGCCCGTGAAGTCCGCGAGCCTCGTGAAGCCCGCACCGAAGCGCCTGTAGCCCGCGAAGAACGCGCGCCACGTGCTCCGCGTGAAGAACGTGCACCGCGCGCTCCGCGTGAAGATCGCAAGCCTCGTGGCGAGCGTGAAGAACGTGTACGTGAACTGCGCGAACCTCTGGACGCTGCTCCAGTTGCTGCCGCCGCTGCTGTGACCGCTGAAGAGCGTCCGGCCCGTCAGCCACGTGAAGAACGCGCACCGCGTCCGCCGCGTGAAGAGCGTCAACCGCGTCCTGAGCAAGCCGCTGCTGTCGTTGCTGAAGAAGAAGTCATCAGCAATGAAGAGCAACTGCCGGAAGACGGTTCGGAGAACGCCGAAGGCGATCGTCCACGTCGTCGCTCCCGCGGCCAGCGTCGTCGCAGCAACCGTCGTGAGCGTCAGCGTGATGCCAACGGCAACGTGATCGAAGGTTCGGAAGAATCCGAATCCGAAACCGGCGAAAACGCTGAAGCGCCAAGCACTGCCGATCTGGCTGCTGGTCTGGCTGTTACCGCTGCTGTTGCCAGCACGGTGATCAGCGCTCCAGCTGAAGCCCAAGCTCACGAGCAGGCTGAACGCGCTACTGCTGCGACGCTGGAAACCGCTCCAGTTGAAGCACCGGTTGTTGAAGCTCCCGCTGTTGAAGCAACCACTCCAGTAGAAGTGACTGCTGCTCCAGAGGTTGAAGTGGCTCCGGTTCGCGAAGCCCAGTCGCAGTTTGAAGCGTTCGCTCAACCTGCTGCTGAAGTCGCCGGGGCACCAGTCGTTGTTGCAGAGCCGGTTGTCGAAACCGTCGCTGAAATCGTGACCGAAACCGTGCGTGAAGTTCGCGAAGAGCAAACCGCATTCAACTGGGTTGCCGAGCCAGCCGTCGCTGAAACACCAGCGCCTGCATTCGAAGCGCCAGTGGTTGAAGAAGCCAAGGTTGCCGAACCTGCTCCAGCGCCAGTCGTTGAAGCACCGGTGGTCGAAGCGCCAGTGGTTGCCGAAGCTCCAGCCCCGGTGGCTGAGCCAGCTCCAGCCAGCGCCCTGACGCCAAACGGTCGCGCGCCAAACGATCCACGTGAAGTGCGTCGTCGCAAGCGTGAAGAAGAGCGTCTGGCGAAAGAAGCCGAACTGGCTGCCGCTGCTGCTCCGGTTGCTGCCGAGCCAGCCGTTGTTGCTGAAGTGGTCGAGGCAGCGCCTGCCCCGGTTGCTGAAGAAGCCGTGGTTGAATCGGTCATCGCTGAAGCTCCACGCTCCGTTCAGGACGCGGTAGAGCAACACGAAGAGGCCCAGGAAAAAGAACACGAGCCTAAACCTCTCGTCTGATTCCAAAAGCCAATAAAAAGCCCCGCCCGGTGAAAGCCTGGCGGGGCTTTTTTATACCTCCAATATCAGCACAACCCCGAACCATGGTAGGAGCGAGCCTGCTCGCGAAAGCGGTGTGCCAGGCAATATTCATGTAGCTGAACCACCGTATTCGCGAGCAGGCTCGCTCCCACAGGGGATCTATGCTTGGCTCAGTATTAAGGGAAGACCAAAGATTCAGGCACATCGATATCCCACAACACTCCGGGATCATCCACTGCAACCTCAACCACCCGCCCCTGCTTGAACAACGGCCTGGCCCCGCGATCACCGTTCAACGCAAGCAAGCCCGGACCGAACGAACGCCCAAACCCCACCGGATGCCCAAACTCGCCAGCCTGCACCGGCACGCTCACCGCATCGTCAGCCATTGCCGCCACCACCCGCTCGATACTCGACGGCAGGATAAACGGCATATCCCCCAGCACGATCAACCAGCCATCCACTTCCGGGCACGCCGCCACACCGGCTGCAATGCTGTCGCCCATCCCGGTAGACTCGATCGAAACCACCTCACACCCATACGCCTGAGCCATGCGCATTGCCTGCGGCCGCGCTTCAGTGGTCACCAGCACGCGCTTGTCGAGACTGGCCGGCAGATTCACCAACACTTGCTCGATCACCGAACGCAGGGCGCCATCGCGCCCGGTGCAATCGGCCAGCAACTTGTCCTTGTCCGCACCGGCAACCTGGCGGAAGCGGCTGCCCTCGCCCGCTGCCAGCACCACCACGCCGATCGATCGACTCATGCGCCCTCCACTGTTTTCTTCTGTTTCAACTCGACCCCGTTCTTGATCGCGACGATTTCTGCCAGCAAGGACAAAGCGATTTCTGCCGGCGAGTGACTGCCGATGTGCAAGCCGATCGGCCCGTGCAAACGAGCGATGGCTTGTTCCGACAAGCCTAGCTGAGCCAGATTCTCCCGGCGTTTTTGACTGTTGACCCGCGAGCCCAGCGCTCCGACATAAAAGGCCGGCGAATCCAGCGCTGTGAGTAACGCCATGTCATCCAGCCGTGGATCGTGAGTCAGCGCGACAATCGCCGTGCGCTCATCGGTTTGAATACTCAGCACCGCATCATCCGGCATACCGGGGACGAAACGACCGTGGTGCTCTTCCCAACCGTAGACGAATTCGGTGCGTGGATCGCAGATCAGCACCTCGAAATCCAGCAACCGCGCCATGTCCGCCACGTACCGCGACAACTGCCCGGCACCGATCAACAGCAGCCGCCAGCGCGGGCCATAAATCGCGCGTAGGGTCTTGCCGTCGAATTCCAGCCAGTCGGATTTGCTCGCGGCCGTCAGAACCACTTCACCGGTTTCGATATTCAGCTCACGGGCGACGATCTCATGGGCTTCGCAACGCGCCAACAGCTCGGCGACCCAGGCCGGATCACCGACCCGCTCCTCGGTCAGACGCAACGTACCGCCGCACGGCAAGCCGAAGCGCGCCGCCTCTTCCCGCGTGACGCCATAGGTGATCAATTGCACCGGCGCCCCGTCAGCGGCAATCCGTCCGTCGTGCAGGCGGGCAATCAAGTCATCCTCGACACACCCGCCCGACACCGAGCCGATCACCACGCCGTCCTCGCGCAACGCCAGCATGGCGCCGGGAGCCCGGGGCGCGGTGCCCCAGGTCTGCACCACACTGAACAACACCACCCGCTGACCGGCGCGGCGCCATTCGAGCACGCTGCGCAGAACATTGAGATCAGCGCTGTCCATCAGGCTTTGGCCTTCTGCCAGCCCTGCAACTGATAACGCACCGGCAGATTGCGAATACGCTGACCGGTGGCCGCGAAGATCGCATTGCACAGCGCCGGCGCAATCGGCGGCACACCCGGCTCACCGACACCTCCCAAAGGCACATCGCCCGGCGGCGTCACCAGATGCACCGCAACCTCTTTCGGCGCGAGCGACATGCGCGCGACTTCGTACATATGGAAGTTATCCTGCTGCACCTTGCCGTCCTTGAAGCTGATCTCACCCAGCACCGCATTCCCGAGGCCCATGACACAGGCACCCTCGAACTGCGAACGGATGCGCTCAGGGTTGATCTGCGGCCCGCAATCCACGGCGATGTCCGCCTTGTGCACGATCAGCGTGCCATCGTCTTTGACCTCGACTTCAATGACCGCCGCCACATAGGTGACGAAACTGTAATGCACCGCCAGACCGAGGCCGCGCCCCTTGGGCAATTGACGTCCCCAACCGGCCGCCTTGGCCGCGGTTTCCAGCACGGTGCGCATACGCCCGGTGTCGATCGGATAACGCTCGGGGGATTCGCCGTAGTTCCACTCTTCGCTCAGGGTGCGCGGATCGATCTGTCGATCCGGGCCGAGCAGTTTGATCTGGTACTTCAACGGATCAACACCGGCCTTGTGCGCCAGTTCATCGACAAAACTCTGGATCGCAAAACCGTGGGGGATGTTCGACACCGAGCGATACCAGCCGACCCGCGTGTGCACAGTGGCTTCGGGATTTTCCAGACGCACGTTGGGGATGGCATAAGCCATGTTGGTGAAACCCATGCCCAGCTCGAACGCCGCCTCATGGTTCATGCCCGGAGCAAACAGAGCGGTGATGCTTGGCGCGACGGTGCGATGCAGCCAACCGGACGGCATGCCATCCTTGCCGATCCCGGCCTTCAGGTATTCGGCGGACACGGTGTGGAAATACGAATTGTGGATGTCATCTTCACGCGTCCACTGCACCCGCAGCGCTTTGCCCGGAAATTCCTTGGCGAGGATCGCGGCTTCAACGACGAAGTCAGGCTTCGACTTGCGCCCGAAACCGCCACCCAGCAGCGTGACATTGAAGGTGACGTTATCGAACGGCAAACCGAGACGTTCGGCGATCCGCTCACGGGTGACCTGTGGCGCCTGACTCGGCGCCCAGGCTTCGCAAACCCCGTTGTTATAACGGGCAATGGCAACCATCGGCTCCATCGGTGCCTGCGCCAGATGCGGCAGGTAATAAGAAGCCTCAAGGCTGCTGGCAGCACCGCTCAAGGCCTTGTCGATATCGCCGGTATTGCGCACCACTTTGCCGGGCTTCAGCGATGCGGCTTCCAGCTCCTTGCGGTAGGCAATCGAATCGTAACTGGCGTTCGGGCCATCATCCCATTCGATCTTCAGCGCCTCGCGCCCCTTGATCGCCGCCCAGGTATTGCTCGCGACGACCGCCACGCCACCCAATGGCTGGAACTCCGAAGGCAACGGACGGTTTTCGATCTGAATCACTTTAAGCACACCCGGGACTTTCAGCGCGGCGCTGTCATCCACCGATTTGACCTTGCCGCCGTACACTGCCGGACGGGCGATGGTCGCGTAGAGCATGCCGTCGAAATGCACGTCGGCACCGTACACCGCGCGGCCGTTGACGATGTCGTCACCGTCGATGGCTTTGTTGCCTTCCTTGCCGATGTAGCGAAATTCCGACGGCTGCTTGAGCCGCAGACTGTCACGCGCCGGCACCGTCAACGCACTGGCTGCGGCGGCGAGTTCGCCATAACCCAGCTCACGCCCGGACGTTTTATGAACGACTTTGTGCAACTGCGCGTGACACTCGCCGACCGGCACTTTCCATTGGTCGGCGGCGGCTTGCTCAAGCATGGTCCGGGCAGCGGCGCCGCAGCGACGCATCGGCTCGTACCAGTGACGCATGCTGCGTGAACCGTCGGTGTCCTGGTTGCCGAAACGTACTTCATCGCCCGGGGCCTGCTGCACTTTGACGTGAGCCCAGTCAGCCTCAAGTTCGTCGGCAACCACCATGGTCAGACTGGTGCGCACGCCCTGGCCCATTTCCGAACGGTTGCACACCACCGTCACCGTACCGTCGGCCGCAATGCTGACGTAGACCTTCGGATCATCGATCCAGCCGTTGGGCATGCCATCGGCGCCGAATTTCTTTTCCTTCTCGTCGGCCAGCGCATCCTGCCAGCCCCAACTGGCGGCCAGCACCAGCGCACCGGTTGCGCCGACACCTTTGAGAAAGCCTCGGCGACTGAGATTGCTCAGGGCGAAATCGTTCGGAAGACGGCTCATGCCTTGACCTCCTTCAGATGAGTGGAGGCCTGACGGATCGCGGTTTTGATCCGGTTATAGGTGCCGCAACGGCAAATGTTGCCGACCATCGCTTCTTCGATCTGCTCGTCGCTCGGGTTGGGATTGGTCTTGAGCAGCGCCGTCGCGGACATGATCTGCCCGCCCTGACAGAAACCGCATTGCGCGACAGCCGTGTCGAGCCAGGCTTGCTGAACGATTTGCCCGACCGGATCAGCGTGCAGATTGTCGATAGTGGTGACGTTTTGCCCGACCACTGAGCCAATCGGTGTGATGCAACTGCGTGCAGGCAACCCATCGATATGAATGGTGCAGGCGCCGCACAGGCCCATGCCGCAGCCGAATTTGGTGCCGTTGTAACCGGCGACATCACGAATCGCCCACAACAGTGGCATGTCTTCGGTGACATCGAGGGGATGGTCTTGACCGTTGAGTTTCAGGGTAATCATGGGCACGCCCGCATATTTCTAGTGGTTATGGGGTCGAGCAATCTGCCGCCGGAAATCAGCGGTGTGGTTCGCGCAGATCGACTCAGGCTAATCGGCCGATACACATCAGTGAAGCTCAACACTGATCCTGTGGCGAGGGAGTCAACGCTGACTGATATGTGGTTGGCACAGGCTCTCTTGTGCTGACGGCGACGTCTGCACCGGGCCTTTGATGGAGCAAATGACGGTTATCGTTAGCTGGCTACGTTAACCCGCGATTAACAAAAAAGCCCTGCACTTTTTTATCAGTGCAGGGCTTTGGATACCGACCTGAAGCGTAGTCTCAATAACGATTGGGCTCCATCTCCAGCTCGACATTGAAACGTTCGGCAATATCTTTCTGGATGCGTTGCGCCAGATCCAGCAGTTGCAGGCCGGTGGCTGCGCCGTAGTTGACCAGCACCAGCGCCTGCAATTTATGCACGCCGGCATCGGCTTCACGGAAACCTTTCCAGCCGGCGCGCTCGATCAACCAGCCGGCAGCCAGCTTCATCTGCCCATCCGGTTGCGCGTAGGCGACCAGATCCGGATGCTGCTCCTTGATCTGCGCGACCAGTGCCACCGACACCAACGGATTCTTGAAGAAGCTGCCGGCATTGCCGAGCACCGCCGGGTCCGGCAGTTTTTCACTGCGGATGCTGCAGATCGCGCGGCTGACGTCGGTGGGTGTTGGCTGCTCAATGCCCTGCTCGGTCAGGCGCTGACGCACCGGGCCATATTCCAGATGCAAATGAGCGACGCGGTCGAGCGCAAACCGCACCCGCAGAATCAACCAGCGTCCCGGCTGCTGCTTGAACAGGCTGTCGCGGTAGGCGAAGTTGCATTCTTCCAGGCTGAAATCACGCAGCTCGCCAGTCTGGCGATCCAGCGCGGTAAGCCCGGCGAACACATCCTTGATCTCGACCCCGTAGGCACCGATGTTCTGCATCGGCGCGGCGCCGACGGTGCCGGGAATCAAACTGAGGTTTTCCAGACCGGAAAAACCCGACGCCAAGGTGTGCTGCACAAAGGCATGCCAAGGTTCACCGGCCTCGGCTTCGATCACCACGCGACTGCCGTCATCACTGATCACGCGGATTCCGCGAGTGGCCATGCGCAGCACCAGCGCGGGAATATCTGCGGTCAGCAGCAAGTTGCTGCCACCGCCGATCACCAGCAATGGCACGTCGTGCGCTGTGGCATAAGCCAGCGCTTCACGTACATCTGCGTCGCTGTGGGCCTCGGCGAACAGTTGTGCGTTAACGTCGACGCCAAAACTGTTGAACGGTTTCAGCGAAACCTGCGCTTGTACCTGCAAACTCATAACCGGCCCTTCACTTCGATCAGCAATTGGTCACACGCCGCTTCAATCAGGTCCAGCACCTGCTCGAAGCCCTGATCACCGTCGTAGTACGGATCCGGCACCTCATCGACCAGCCCGGCATAGCGGCGCAGGAACAGGTCCAGCTCGGCTTTGCCGGTGGACGGTTGCAGCGCCTTGAGATTGCGCAGGTTGCTGTTGTCCATGGCCAGAATCAGGTCGTAGCTGGCGAAGTCGGCGCGGCTGACCTGCTGGGCGCGCTGCGCCGACAAATCATAACCGCGCAGTTTGGCCGCAGCCTGACTGCGTTTGTCCGGTGGATTGCCGACGTGCCAGTCGCCGGTGCCGGCAGAGGCCACTTCGACCTGATCCGCCAGCCCTGCTTTCAGCAGTTTGTGGCGCAATACGCCTTCGGCAGTGGGCGACCGGCAAATGTTGCCCAGGCACACGAACAGAACCCGCATCAGGCCTCCAGCAGGCGTCGAACGCGCTCAAGGTCTTCGACGGTGTCAACGCCGGTTGGCGGTGCGATCAACGCATCAGCCACATGAATGCGCACGCCATGCCACAGGGCACGCAGCTGCTCGAGGGATTCGGTGTTTTCCAGCCAGCACGGACCCCAGCTCACAAAGTCCTGGAGGAACCCGGCGCGGTAGGCATAAATGCCGATGTGCCGACGGTACGGCACGCCTTCGGGCAATTGCTCTTGGCTCTTGGCGAACGCGTCGCGAGCCCACGGCAAGGTGGCTCGGCTGAAAGTCAGCGCCAGCCCATTGATGTCGCTGACGACCTTGACCACGTTCGGGTTGAACAGGGTTTCCACATCTTCGATCGGCTCGGCCAGGGTGGCCATGCGCGCTTCAGTGTGGGCGGCCAGATTGGCGGCGACCTGATCGATCACGCTTGGCGGGATCAGCGGCTCGTCGCCCTGCACGTTGACCACGATTGCATCGGGCTCTAGGCCCAGTTTCGCCGCAACTTCGGCCAGACGATCGGTGCCGGAGTTGTGATCTTCACGGGTCAGCACCACTTCGGCGCCAAAGGCCTTGCAGGCCTCGACAATGCGCGCATCGTCAGTCGCAACCACCACGCGGGCGGCGCTGCTTTTGCTCGCCTGTTCCCAGACGTGCTGGATCATCGGTTTGCCGGCGATGTCCAGCAGCGGCTTGCCCGGCAGGCGGGTCGAGGCGAAACGCGACGGAATGACAACGGTGAAGGCAGTGGTCATTTATCCAGACGCTCGTCAGTGGTCAGGGTACGGGCCTCGCTTTCGAGCATCACCGGGATGCCGTCACGGATCGGATAGGCCAGGCCGGCGCCTTTGCTGATCAGCTCGGTCTTGTCGGCGCTGAGCTTGAGCGGGCCTTTGCAGATCGGGCACGCGAGGATGTCGAGCAATTTGGTGTCCATGAACATTCCCTGGATAGAAGAGTTAAGGCAAAAGACGATCCGGCAACAGGCGCATCAGCTGTGTGTCGAACCAGGCCACGAAGGCCGGCGAAGGCGCGGCATCGACCGCCAGATACCACCAGTCGGCAGCAGCGAAGGCACGGCACTTCACCGCGTCCTTTTCGGTCATCACCACTGGCAATGACGGTGTGAAATTCAAGGCCTGCACGCTGTATTCGGCGTGGTCGGCAAACGCATGCGGGATTGCTCGCCAGTCTAGCGCTTCGAGGGTATTGAAGAAACGTTGCGGATTGCCGATCCCGGCCACCGCGTGCACGCTCTGCCCCGGCGCAAAATGCTTGAGCGACTGGCGCTCGCCGCTGCGCAGATTGACCAGCGCCGTGGGTTGCAGACGAAAGGCGAAACCGTCTTCACGATCAGCCGTCGCGCCATTGAACAGCACGCCGTCGACACTTTGCAGGCGTTCGATCGGCTCGCGCAACGGCCCAGCCGGCAGGCAACGTTTATTACCGAGGCCACGGGCGGCATCGATCAGCACCAGTTCCAGATCCCGTGCGAGGCGGTAATGCTGCATGCCGTCGTCGGACAGAATCAGATCCAGCGGTTCGCTGGCGAGCAAGGCTTTGACCGCTGCGCTGCGATCGGGGTCGATCATCAGCGGCACCCCGGTGCGCTGGACGATCAACAGGGGTTCGTCGCCGGCAATATCAGCGCTCTGCTCGGCCTCCACTCGCCAAGGCAACTGCGGCGGTTTGGCACCGTAGCCACGACTGACCACGCCGACACGCAAACCGCTGCGGCGGCAATGCTCGATCAGCCAGAGGATCATCGGCGTCTTGCCAGTACCGCCAACAGTGATGTTGCCGACCACAATGAGCGGCACTGGCGGCTGATAGATCTCGCCCTGGCCATCAAGAAAGCGCTGGCGTTTGCCCACCACGACGCGGCGATAGAGCATTTCCAGCGGCCGCAGCAGCGCCAGGGCCGGGTGCCCCTGATACCACGCGGCGAGCAAACGATCGGACAGGCTCATCAGGACTTGGGCGCCGCCTCGACCGTGGTCATGCGCAAATGGCTGAAACCGAGCTTGCCGGCCGCGTCCATGGCGGTGATCACCGATTGATGCTGAGTCTTGCCGTCGGCACTGATCGACAATGGCATGTTGGTATCACCGTTGGATTCTTTCTGCATGGCGTCCATCAGGGTCGCCAGATCGTTTTTCGGCAGAACCTTGTTGTTCACCGAAAACACCCCTTCAGCGCTGATGGCCACGTCGATCTGCTTGAGCTGCTGATCTTCGGCCGGCGAGCCGCTGACGGCTTCCGGCAGATCAACGCGCAACTGGGTTTCGCGGGTAAACGTAGTGGTCACGACGAAAAACAGCAGCAGGATGAACACCACATCGATCAGCGACGCGAGGTTGATGTCGATCGTTTCCCGAGGCTTGCGACGGAATTTCACGCGCGGCCCTCAGCCAGATCGACGTCACGGTCGCCCTGCACCACTTCAACCAGTTTGATCGCTTCCTGCTCCATGCCCACCACCAGCTCGTCGATGCGGCGTTGCAGGAAACGGTGGAAGAACACCGCCGGAATACCGACCATCAGGCCTGCGGCTGTAGTGATCAACGCCTTGGAGATACCACCGGCCAGGACCGAAGCATTGGTGGTCATGCCGGAACCGGTGAAGGCGCTGAAAATATCGATCATGCCCAGCACCGTACCCAGCAGACCGAGCAACGGTGACATCGCGGCGATGGTGCCCAGAGCATTGACGTAGCGCTCGAGCTCGTGAATGACCCGAGCGGCGGCCTCTTCGATGCACTCTTTCATGATCTCGCGACCATGCTTGGAGTTGGCCAGACCGGCAGCGAGGATTTCCCCCAGCGGCGAATTGGCGCGCAATTCCTTGAGCTTCTCTTTATTGAGCTGTTTGTCCTTGATCCAGACCCAGACCTGGCCCAGCAGATGCTCGGGGGTGACGCGACTGGCGCGCAGGGTCCACAGACGCTCGGCGACAATCGCCATGGCAGCGATGGAACTCAGAATGATCGGCAACATCATCCAGCCGCCGGATTTGACCAATTCCCACACAGTGACAGTCCCCTCGAAAAAGTGCGCCACTTTACCATACCGGTTCGCGATCAGGACCCGCCGCCCCGACGACCGTGATGTCGCAGTCGCGCGCGCCCGATCAACGGGCCAGTGCGGGCGGATCGCGCCAGAAACGCGGCTGCTGGCGCATCGCCCATGGCGCTTTGAAGGTACCCAATTGCAGATGAATGGCACCCTGCTCGGCACTGTCGTAAATGCGCAGGCCTTGTTTGCGATACCGCGCCAGAACCGTCGGGTGCGGATGGCCGAACGAGTTGCCGTGACCGCGAGAAATCAGCACGGCCTGAGGTTTCAATGTCTTGAGCAGGGCCATGGATGAGGAACTGCGGCTGCCATGATGCGGTGCTTGCAGCCATTGCGTTTCAACAGCCAGAGGACTTTGCAGCAAAACACGTTCGGCGTGAGTGTCGATATCGCCCGTCAGCAACAGGCGCTCGCCATTGGCTTCGATCTGCAACACGCAGGAACGCTGGTTGCTGTCATGGGCATCTGTCCATTGCCAGAGTTGAAAACTGACACCGTCCCACTGCCATTGCTGGCCACTTTCACACGTTTCGGCGTTCAGTTCGGCAGACAGTCCCAGTGGATCGCCGCTGATGACTCTATTCACTTTCAAACCACGCGCCACGGCCAATGCGCCGCCGGCGTGATCGGCATCCGCGTGACTGAGCAGCATAAGGTCAAGTTTCTCGACATTCAGCTTGCGCAAGGCTGGCAGCACCACGCGCTCACCGAGATCGAAATCACCGAAACGCGGCCCGGCGTCGTAGAGCAAAACGTGATGCCGGGTACGGACCACAATCGCCAGGCCCTGGCCGACATCGAGTTGCCAGATGTCGGCCAATCCTTCGCCCGGTTTCTCGCGTGGCGGCGCTACCAGCACCAGCAGCAGGGGCCAGCCCAACGGACGCATCGGCACACCGCGCGGCAATAGCAACAGCACGGCGCCGAGGCTGCCAATCAGCAACGCCCACACGGGAATTGACGGTGCAAGCCACGCGGGCCATTGCCCGGCGATCACGGCTAAGCCCTGAAACAACCAATCGATCAAACCACCCGCCAGCCACAGCAGCCATTCGCCGACATACGGCACCGGTAACAGCAAAGTCCCGAGCAATGCCGGCGGCAGCACCAGCAGACTGATCCAGGGCACCGCCAACAAATTCGCCAACGGCCCGCTCAGGCTGATTGGCAAGTGAAGCGCCAACAACACAGGACAGAGACCGATCGCAATCAGCCACTGCGCTCGCGTCCATGTCTGCCACCAGCGCCATGCCCCGAGGCGCCCGCCAAAGGTGAAAATCAGCACCGCCACCGCGGCGAAGGACAACCAGAAACCGGGGCGTAGACTGGCCAGCGGATCAAGCAACAGCACGCCGTCGAACGCCAATAACAGCGGCCACCACGCACCGAGATGGCGAAAGCGCAGGCGCCACAGCAGCACCAGGCCGACCATCACGCAGGCGCGTCGCACCGGCACATCGAACCCGGCGAGCAGCCCGTAACCGAGCGCCGCCGCGAATGCCAGACCACAAGCCCACGGCAGCCACGGCCAGCGCAGCGGCCACAGCCCATAACGGGCAAGACCTGCGACCAGCAAGTACATCACCGCCGCGAGCATCCCGATGTGCTGACCGGAAATGACCAGCAAATGCACGGTGCCGGTGTCTTGCAGAATCTGCCAGTCCTCGCGACTGAGTCCTGAGCCATCACCCAGCACTAACGCGGCCAGCGCCCCGGCCCGGCCTTGCGCGTCCGCCGTCAACAAGCGCTGGCGAATGCCATCGCGCCAGGCCCCGCGCGCGGCTGTCAGGCGCTCACCATCCTTGATCGTGCCGGTTGCGCCGATGCGTTGCGCGAGCAGCCAGGCTTCGTAGTCGAACGCGCCAGGATTGAGCAAACCCACCGGGCGTTTGAGTTTGACGGCCAGACGCCAGCGCTCGCCGCTGTTGACCGGCGGCCCGGCGTACCAGGCCAGGCGCATCAATGTCGGCAGTTTTTCGTGACGCGAGCGTGCATCTGCCAATTCGAATCGCACCACGCCATCGCTGTGCTGCGGCAGACCGATCACCCGCCCTTCGACCCAGCGGGTTTCTCCATCCAGCTCAACGGACAACCGGTCATTCAAGGCCCATTGCGCGCTGATACAGGCCCAAGTAAAGCCGAACAGCAAAAACGCCAGCGGGTAGCTGCGAAACGGCAGCAACATCAAACCCACAACCGGCAGCAACACCATCAACCAGACCGGCGGTAACGCCGACATAAAAACCGGAGCCAGAAGACCGACTGCCAGCGCCATCATCCCTGTGCGCATAAGCCCGTCCTTGAGAGTCCCTGCCTTAGGCATAGCGGGTGTCGGGCACGAGCGTCGTCAACAATTGTCACAAAGTCTGAATGGGCGGTTCATAGAATCCAGACATACTTGCCGCCTTAACCGACCGAGAAGCCTTATGCCCCGGCGCTTATTCAAACGTTACATGCCCGACCCGACGAGCATCAGGGAACACAAATCCTTACGCTTTCTCGGCAAGTTGCTGCATGACCCGAACCTCTGGCACCTCAATCGCCACTCGGTTGCCCGTGCGATGGCGGTCGGATTGTTTGCGGCATTCCTGCCGATTCCGGCGCAGATGCTGGTGGCGGCCGCATTGGCCATCATCGTTCGCGGCAATATGCCGATCGCTGTCAGCCTGGTGTGGCTGACCAATCCGATCACCATGCCGGCGGTATTTTTCTGTACGTATCAGGCCGGAGCATGGTTGATGGATGTGCCCGCACGGCATCTGCCGGATGAACTGACGTGGGAATGGATCAGCGGCGAACTGTCGACGTTGTGGCAACCGTTTTTGTTGGGTTCCGTAGTCGTCGGGCTGGTGCTTGGCGCCCTCGCCTACTTCGTGGTGATGATGTACTGGCGCTGGTGGGTGGCGCGGCAGTGGGCGCGGCGCAAGAAGAAACGAATGTCTTGAATGCAAAACGGCCTCCGCAATGGGAGGCCGTTTTACTGTGTGGCGTCTGGTAAGACGTCATCTCGGGCAAGCCCGCTCCCACATGATCCGGGTTGCTCGATTTTTTGTGACCGACACCAAACCCTGTGGGAGCGGGCTTGCCCGCGATAGCAGCGCCGCGGTTTGGGTATCAGGTACGCATCCCGCGCCCGCTCACCAGCAAGCGCGCGCAGCCGAAATACAACACCACCGTCGCCACCAACATGAAGGTGATCGCAATACCGATGCGAATATCCGACACGCCCAGAATGCCGTAACGGAAGGCATTGACCATATGCAGCACCGGGTTGGCCAGCGACACGGTCTGCCAGAACGGTGGCAGCAACGTGATCGAATAGAACACGCCCCCCAGATAGGTCAGCGGCGTCAGCACGAAGGTCGGGATGATCGAGATGTCATCGAAGTTGCGTGCAAACACAGCATTGATGAAGCCCAGCAGCGAGAAGATCGTCGCTGTCAGCACCACCACCAGAATGGTCACGCCAAGGTGATGCACCTGCAAATGGGTGAAGAACAGCGACAGAATCGTCACGATCACGCCGACCATCAAACCACGCAGCACGCCACCACAGACGTAGCCGATCAATATCGTATGCGGCGACACCGGTGAAACCATCAACTCTTCAATCGAGCGCTGGAACTTGCTGCCGAAGAAACTCGACACCACGTTGCCATAGGAGTTGGTGATCACCGACATCATGATCAGCCCCGGCACGATGTACTCCATGTAAGTGAAGCCACCCATGTCGCCGATCTGCCGGCCGATCAGGTTGCCGAAGATCACGAAGTACAGAACCATGGTGATCGCAGGTGGCAGCAGGGTCTGCGGCCAGATCCGCGTGAAGCGTTTGACCTCGCGGTAAACGATGGTCTGGAGCGCGACGAGATTGGGACGGAATTCGGAACTCATACCGCCACCTTCGACAGATTTTTCTCCACCAGGGACACGAACAGCTCCTCGAGGCGATTGGTTTTGTTGCGCAGGCTCAGCACTTCGATGTTCTGCAACGCCAACTGACCGAACAACGCGGTAATGCCCATCGACTTGTCGACCTGCACTTCCAGCGTGTGCGCATCCACCAGGCGCGACGGATAGCCGACCAGTTGCGGCGCGGCGGCCAGATCACCTTTCAGGTCGAGCAGGAAAGTTTCCACATGCAACTGACCAAGCAGCTGACGCATGCTGGTGTTTTCGACAATCGTGCCGTGGTCGATGATGCCGATGTTGCGGCACAGCTGCTCAGCCTCTTCCAGATAGTGCGTGGTGAGAATGATGGTGATGCCCTTCTGGTTCAGCTCGGTGAGGAATGTCCACATCGAACGGCGCAATTCGATGTCCACCCCGGCAGTCGGTTCGTCGAGGATCAGCAGGCGCGGTTCATGCACCAGTGCACGGGCGATCATCAGCCGCCGCTTCATGCCGCCGGACAGCGACCGTGACGGCACATCACGCTTGTCCCACAGGCCCAGCTGAGTCAGGTACTGCTCGGCGCGTTCCTTGGCGATCTTCGCCGGAATGCCGTAGTAACCGGCCTGGGTCACGACGATGTCGAAGGTCTTTTCGAACTGATTGAAGTTGAATTCCTGGGGCACCACGCCGATCGAGCGCTTGAGCGCTGCCGGATTTTTGTCCAGGTCATTGCCGAAGATATTCACCGTGCCGCTGGTCTTGTTGACCAGGGTGGAGAGAATGCCGATGGTCGTGGATTTGCCGGCACCGTTGGGGCCGAGCAAGGCGAAAAAGTCACCTTCGGCGACGTCCAGATCGATACCACTCAAGGCCTGGAACCCGTTGCCGTAGGTTTTGGTTAGCTGCCGGATGGACAGAGCGGAACTCATATCTGATTTACGCACCATGAAGGAAAGGAAGGGATAAACAAGGGCGGGCGGTGAGGGATGCAACCGCGGCGCATGAACGCAATGGTGCTTGGCCTCGCCACACAAGTACAGTCAAGTGTGTCGATAGTTATTATCAAGTCAACGCGGTCATGACCGCTTTTTGATACGCCGCACGCAGCTTCAGCCGCTCGTACCAGGCGTGTAAGTGCGGTTGCGGGGCGCGTTCGATGGGCATCTCGAACCAGGCATAAATGAAACTGCCGAGGGGAATGTCGCCCATGCCGATTTCGCTGCCGGACAAGTACGGCTGACTGGCCAGAGCCTGATCGGCCATGTTCAGCAACTCATTGCATTCTTTGATGGCGGCGTTGATCGCAGGCCAGTCCTGCTTGTCGGCCGGGGTGCGCAGAACGCCCCAGAACACGGTGCGAAAAGGCCCTGCAAAACTTGAGGTGGTCCAGTCCATCCACTTGTCAGCGATGGCCCGCGCTTGCGGATCGGCGGGATACCACGCCGTGTTCGGCGCATGCCTGGCCAGCAGATAGCGGACGATGGCGTTGGATTCCCAGAGCACGAAACCATCATCTTCGATGACCGGCACCCGCCCGTTCGGGTTCATAGCCCGGTACTCGGGCGTGTCGACCACACCGAACGCACCACCGGCATCGATCGCCTCGTAGGCCAGGCCAAGTTCCTCGGCAGCCCACAGTGGTTTCCTGACATTCGATGAGTTTTTACGTCCCCAGATTTTCAGCATGACCGCCTCTTTTCAAATCAAGTGGCCAAGCAGCATACGCCGGATCAGCGACCGCCGAAATCACTGCGCATTTCACCCGACAGCGGCGTCTGCTGGTCGTTGAACAGGTGCGGATAGCATTTTTGCAGATGCTCGAAGAACAAGGTTTCCGGTACATCGGCGAACTGGCCGTGATCGACCAGGTACTCCATCAGCAACGCGCCATCGCTGTTGTACGGGTGGAAAACGCTGTCGTGGATGCCGTCGAATTCCAGCGGCGCAACGTTGAACATTTCGCAGAGTTTCTGGTTGAACGCGGGTGTGGCTTTTACCCAGCGATCATTCAGAAACAGCTCGGTGTAACCGTGCATGGCGAACACTTCGCTTCTCAGCAGCTCCAGCAGGCGCGGCGTCGACAGATGGTTTTTCACGTCCGCCAGACCGATGCGCGCCGGGATCCCGCAATGCCGCGCACAACCGGCCAGCAGCGTGGCTTTAGGCACGCAATAACTCTCACCGGCTGCCAGCGCGTAGCTGCCGCGCAAGGTCTGCGGGTCGCGGCTGAAGGTGTACATGTTGTATCGCACCGCCTCGCGCACGGCGTAATACAGATTGATCGCCTGCTCGAGCGGATCGCGGCTGGCACCACGATGTTGTTCGGCGAACTCCACCATCGCCGGGTGGTCACTATCGATGAAGCGGCCGGGACTCAGATACTCGCGCATGACGACAGATCTCCTGGGTGAGTCCCGAGTCTAGCGACAGCTCAAGCACAGAGATAACGACGTTTCGGCCAAACTTGGACGCAAAGACGCGGGATCGGCGAACGATTTCCCACACGTGTTGCCCACTGAACCTACGAAAAGCATCCGGGGTTTCCCACGATTTCAATCACCTTGCTCTGACCACCCGGTTTTGCAGATGCCGTCTAAGCTCTGGAGGGTCGATTTGCCTTGGTTCACGGAGGACTGAATATGCTGTTGTTGTGGATACTGGTTTTGATCATTGGTGTGGCGTACCTCGCCCACCGGCGTATCGCCCCGCTGCCCGCGCTGGGCATCGTTGCCGTTTACCTGCTAGCGATGGGTATATTCAGTCACGCACCGGGCTGGCTGCTGCTGATTTTCTGGATTGTGCTGGCGGTGGTCGCAGCACCGTTGCTGCTGCCTGACCTGCGCCGCAAACATTTCACCGCCCCGCTGTTCAACTGGTTCCAGAAAACCCTGCCGCCGATGTCGCAGACCGAACGCGACGCGATCGATGCCGGCACGGTGTGGTGGGACGGAGAACTGTTCAGCGGCCGGCCGGACTGGGACAAGCTGCTCGCTTATCCCAAGGTGCAATTGAGCGAAGAGGAACAGGCCTTTATCGACGGCCCGACCGAAGAACTCTGCGCAATGGTCACTGACTGGCAAATCGGCCAGTCAATGGATTTGCCGCCCGAAGCGTGGACCCATATCAAGGAACATGGCTTCTTCGCCCTGATCATTCCAAAAGAATTCGGTGGTAAGGGTTTCTCCGCTTACGCCCACTCGCAAGTAGCGATGAAACTCGCTACCCGCAGCGGCGACCTCGCTTCGACAGTCATGGTCCCCAACTCTCTGGGCCCGGCCGAGCTGCTGCTGCACTACGGCACCGACGAACAACGCAATCACTACCTGCCGCGTCTGGCCCGCGGCGATGATATTCCCTGCTTCGCCCTCACCGGCCCGCTCGCCGGTTCCGATGCCGGCGCGATGCCCGACACCGGGGTCATCTGCAAAGGCCAGTGGGAGGGCCAGGAAGTCATTGGTCTGCGCCTGAACTGGGAAAAGCGTTACATCACCCTGGGCCCGGTAGCCACCCTCCTCGGCTTGGCCTTCAAGGCTTATGACCCGGATCACCTGTTGGGCGACAAGGAAGACCTCGGCATCAGCCTCGCGCTGATTCCAACCGATACCGCAGGCGTGGAAATCGGCCGTCGGCATTTGCCATTGGGCGCAGCCTTCATGAACGGCCCGAACTCCGGCAAGGATGTGTTCATCCCGCTGGACTTCCTCATCGGCGGTCAGGAAATGCTCGGCAAAGGCTGGATGATGCTGATGAACTGCCTGTCGGTCGGGCGTTCGATTTCGCTCCCGGCCGTTGGCACGGGTGCCGCCAAGTTCACCAGCCTGGTCACCGGACAGTACGCGCAGATTCGTGAGCAGTTCAACGTACCGTTGTCGGCCTTCGAAGGGATTCAGGAAGCGATGGCGCGCATCGGCGGCAACGCCTGGATGATGGACGCCGCGCGCATGCTGACCGCCAACGCGGTGGACCTGGGCGAGAAACCGTCGGTGTTGTCGGCAATCCTCAAGTACCACCTCACCGAACGCGGTCGCGAGTGCATCAGCCACGCCATGGATGTCCACGGTGGCAAGGCGATCATCATGGGTCCGAATAACTACCTGGGACGCAGCTGGAACGGTGCGCCGATCTTCATCACCGTGGAAGGCGCGAACATCCTCTCGCGCAACCTGATGATCTTCGGTCAGGGCGCGATTCGTTGCCATCCGTTCGTGCTCAAGGAAATGGCCCTGGCCGGTCGGGAAGACAAGGATCAGGCGCTGAAAGAATTCGATGGCCTGCTACTCAAACACATCGGTTTTGCCGTCAGTAACGCGGCCAGCACACTGGTGCTGAACCTCGGTTTCGGCCACTTTGAACATGCGCCTGGCGACAAGATCAGCCAGGGTTACTTCCGCGCACTCAATCGCCAGGCTGCGGCTTTCGCGATGCTGGCCGACTTCAGCATGATGCTGCTGGGTGGCGAACTGAAACGTCGCGAACGTCTGTCAGCCCGCCTGGGCGATGTGTTGAGCAACCTGTATCTGGCCTCTGCCGCGCTCAAGCGCTACCACGACCTGGATTCGCCGGCGTACATGGAGCCGTTGTTCCGCTGGGCCATGGAGGAAAGCCTCGGCCAGTCGGAGCGCGCGCTGGATGAACTGCTGAGCAACTTCCCGAACAAGGTGTTCGGCTGTCTGCTAAGGGTGATCGTGTTCCCGTTCGGCCGTCGTCACAAAGGACCATCGGACAAACTCGGTGCCGAAGTGGCCGGCGTTATCGGCCGGGCCAAAGGCGATCCGGCGCTGGAAGAATTGCTCGCTGGCTGCTATCGCCCGCAATCGCCAGACGATGCGGTGGGTGCGCTGCAACATGCCAGCGATCTGCTGAACGCTGCGCAACCGCTGCATAAAAAGCTCCACACCTCGCTGAAAAGCGGTCAGGTCAAACCGGTCGCAGGCGAGCATGCCATCGACGCGGCGCTGGAAGCCGGGGTGTTGCAACCCGGAGAAGCGCAGAACCTGCGCGAAGCCGAAGCGGCGCGACGCAAGGTGATCGATGTCGATGACTTCGACAAGGAAGAGCTGAAACAGGCGGAGGGTAAAGTCCGCTGATCCCGACAGCCACGTAGCTGTTATTTGTGAAAAATGGGCGCGGGAGCTTTATACTCCTGCGCCCGTTTTGCTCTTGAGGACTTATCTCGTGTCCAACGTCGTTGCCGATCATCTGGTTTTGCTCGACCATCTGCGCAGTATCCTGGTCGCCGTAGGTGAGGCCGAACAGGTTCCCGAAGAAAGCCATGCCTTGTTCCTCGAGCGCTTCGATGAACTGCTGGCGTCCCTGCCGATCGACCCGATCGAAAGCCAATACCTGGGCCAGGACATCCTGACTCAAGTGATTACCCGTTACCCGCAAATTGCTCACCTGATCCCGCGGGATCTGCTGTGGTTCTTCGCTGGCGACTGCCTGCACTACCTGTCCGATGAAGAGATCGACATGTATCAGGCACTGGAAGAACGCCGCTACGAAGCCGAACAGAACGATGAGCCGTTCGACTGGAATCAGGAAAAACAGTTGATGGCCATGTCCGCTCAGGACAGCAAGCACTGATTTTCAACTGCTCATGAAAAGGCCCGCATAGTTGTCCATGCGGGCCTTTTTTTATCTGCGCGGTTAAAGCAGCCCCTCACTCTCCGGCAACTCATAAGCCATCGCGGCGTTGATCACGCCACCCGACTTGCCCGGCTTGCTCAGGGTCGGTTCTTTCTCCAGGCACTCCACCAGATAATCGATAAACACCCGCAGCTTCGGCGGCAGGTAACGCGTCGGCGAATGCAGCAACCAGAGGCCGCCGTGGTAGGACGCCAGAAACGTCCAGTCCGGCAGCACCTGCACCACCAACTTCTGCTCCAGCGCATAGCGCGCGGTGAAATACGGCAGGCTGCCAATACCGATGTGCTGCAGCACCGCGCCCAGACGCACGCCGGTGTGGTTGGCCGCATACCGCCCGCGCACCCCAACCGTCACCACTTTGCTGCCCTTTTTGAATTTCCAGCGCGCATCGCTCGGGGTTTCGCCCAGATAGATGCAGCTGTAATTGAGCAAATCATGTGGATGCGTCGGCGTGCCGTGTTCGGCGAGGTATTGCGGGGTGGCGCAGAGCAAATGATCGATGGTCAGCAGTTGCCGCCCGACCAGCCCGGCCGGAGGGCGATCAGTAATACGGATCGCCAGGTCGACATGATCGTCGATCAGATCGACCTGCCGATCTTCCAGCAGCAGCTCGACATCGACCTTTGGATAACGGCGCAAAAATTCAGGCATGTGCGGATGAATGACAAATCGTCCCACCGCCTTCGGCACACTGACCCGCACCAGTCCTTCGGCTTCATGGGTGAATTGGCCACTGATCTCCATCACTGACTTGGCCGCACTGACCATCTCCTGACAGCGCTTGAACACCTCTTCACCGCCATCACTCAGGCGCAGCTTACGCGTGGTGCGCTGGAGCAAGCGCGTGGCCAAGGCTTTTTCCAATCGCGAAATGCTGCGACTCACCGCCGACGGTGAAGATCCGAGCTGCCGCGCCGCTTCAGAGAAGCTGCCGGTCTCCACGACCTTGACGAATATCGCCATCTCGCCGAGCAGGGGTAACGGGAGATTTATGCTCACAGCGCACAAGTCCTTTGATGTTTGAACGGATTATCACGTTATTACACGATTCATATAATAAAAATAGAAACTTTAATAAGGGCATGGAATATGACGCTTCGCCTCTTTTTCCATAGTGATGACCTCAAGGCCAATGTGGAAGTCCTCGACTGCACGCCCCACGAGAACGAATTTGCCGTAGTGCTGCGCGCCACGCTGTTTCATCCGCAAGGTGGCGGCCAACCCTGCGATACCGGCTGGATCGGCGAAAGCCAGGTACTGCGCGTCGTCCAGGAACCCGATCGGATCATTCATTACGTCGATCGTCCGGTGAAACTCGGCATGACCATGATCCGCATCGATGAACAGCGTCGCTGCTTCAACACGCGCATGCACTCGGCCGGGCACCTGATCGGGCATTTCGTGCAAGCGCTGGGCTGGACGCCGATCAAGGCACACCACTGGCCGGACGAGGGCCGGGTGCAATTCAAGCCGGGTGACGCCGCTCAGGAAGTTGACGCAGACAGCGTTCAACACGGCATCGGCCAGTGGATTGAGCACGATCTGCCGCGCCTGACTTCGCTGCGCGAAGGCGCGCGGGAAATCGGCTTTGGTGATCTGCCTGCCTACGGCTGCGGTGGCACCCATGTACGTAGCCTGAAGGATCTGGGCACAGTCACGATCGCGTCCCTTTCGCAGAAGAAAGGCACGTTGTCCGTCCACTACAGCGTGGATTGAGCATTTCGGACGCTGCCCGCGCAGCGTCCGGCGCCGGGGAACCGCGCTCGCCGGTTCCGTTGACTATCGATAGATGGACCTAAATAACATGATGCTAGACGTCGAGCGTCTCGATGAGACGTGCATAAAAAAACTGGCCAACGAAGAAGTCCTCGCCATCCGCGTCAAAGGCTTTTTGCCCGAACCGCTGGCGATCCAGATTGGCGACAAGATTCTCGCTCCAGGCTTTGAGGGCTACATCAACGCACCGAGTATCGGCCGTATCGGCATGGCGTTTTATGAGGCGGAAAACCAGCCGCTGTTGATCGAGGATTACTTCGAACGCGCTACCAGCAACATCGCCGAACTGCGCAATCGCTGTGCGCCCTACTCCTCGCCGGTCGACACGCTGCGCTGCATGCTCGACGAATCCTGGCCGGCCGGTGCGCATCTGGAAAACCTCTACGGGCGCAAAATGTATGTCGGCCTGTCTCGCGTGGTGAAACCCGGCGTGTGCTTCCTCGCCCATCACGACATTTTCGCCAAGGACGCGCCGGAGAGCTTTCAGGCGCGCAGCCTCGAAGCGCAGTTCGCCTGCAACGTCTATCTGAACATGCCGACCGAGGGCGGTGCGTTGCAAATGTGGGACGACGACATTACCCCGGATCAGTTTGACGAAATGCGTGGCGACAGTTACGGCATCGACCCGGCGCTGCTCGGCCCGCCCACCCTTGAGGTGCGCCCCGAACCCGGCGATTTCATCATGTTCAATTCGCGCTGCATGCACTCGGTGACGCCGGGTGTGGCGGATCCGCGCCTGAGCCTGTCCTTCTTTGTCGGCTATCGCGGCAATGCTTCACCCCTGACTTTCTGGAGCTGAGATGTTATCGAATTACCTGGGCGAGTTTCTGGCGCTGGCCACCATTCATTTCCTCGCTGTGGTCGCTCCCGGCCCGGACTTCGCCGTGACCATTCGCCAGAGCGTGCGCTTTGGCCGACTGGTGGGAATCTGCACGGCGCTCGGCATCGGTGCAGGGATTTCCGTACACGTTCTCTATACGTTGCTCGGCGTTGGCGCATTGATGCACACCACCCCGTGGTTGCTGACGGTCGCCAAAGTGATTGGCGGTGCCTACATCCTGTATCTGGGTGTCAGCCTGTTGCGCAGCAAACCGAAATCGACACTTGAAGGTGACAAAGGGACCGATGAGCCGGTCGCTGAACAAACCTTGTTCAAAGCCTTCAGCACCGGTTTTCTGACCAATGCCACCAACCCCAAAGCCACGCTGTTTTTTCTGGCGATCTTCACCACGATCATCAGCGCCAGTACGCCGCTGCAGATCCAGGCGTTTTATGGCTTGTGGATGTGCTTTGTGAACGCGTTGTGGTTCGTGATCGTCGCGCTGTTTTTCTCCAGCAACAAAGTGCGCTTGCTGTTCATGCGCATGGGCCACTGGTTCGAACGCACGATGGGCGTGGTGCTGATTCTGTTTGCCGGTCGACTGATGCTGTCCTGGTAATTTGCCCTGCAACGCAAAAGGCCCGCCGACTTTCATCGGCGGGCCTTTTTCATTTCAACTGCCGGGCGCTAACCTGACCCGACTGCTATGAATAAACCGCGAGCCCATCAACACTGTTGCCAGCGTCAACGCGGTAATCAGACCTGACCAGATGCCTTGCGGACCCCACTCCAGGCCAAAGGCCAATCCGACACCCAGCGGTACGCCCACTCCCCAATAGCAAAAGATCGCGATCCACATGGGTATGCGAGTGTCCTGCAAACCGCGCAACGCGCCGGCGGACAACATCTGCAAACCGTCGGGAAATTGCAATGCCGCGGCGTACAACAACAGCGTCGAGGCCAACGCGGTCACGGCGATGTCCGAACTGTACAAACTGGCGATCGCTTCATTGCCCAACAGCAGTATCAGCACCGACACACTTTGGGCCGCGAGGACGATGACACACCCCGCCCATGCGGCCTGCCTGACACCCTTGAAATCACCGCGCCCCAATGCATGCCCGACGCGTACTGTCGTCGCCTCGGCCACGGCGACCGGGATCATGAAACACAACTGAGCCAGGTTCACCGCAATCTGATGAGCTGCAAGAAAAGTCGATCCCAGCCGCCCGATCAACAACGACGTGACAATAAACAGACTGCCCTGCATCAGGATGGCAATGCCAATCGGCATGCCCGTCCTCAACAAATCGGCGATTGCCGCACCGCATGGCGGATCGAAACGGGCGAACAGCTGCAAATGCGCAAGACGTTTGCCGTACCAAAGATACCCGGCAAACAGCAGTGCTTGAAGCCACATCATGATCGCCGACGCGATGCCCAGACCTTGCGCGCCCAACTCGGGAAACCCGAGCTTGCCGTTGGTCAGCACATACCCCAGAGGTGCCAGGACCAACAGCCCGCCGAAGCTGAAAATCATCGTTGGGCGCATCCAGTGCATCCCTTCGCATAAATAGCGCATGCAGAAAAACAACGTCAGCGCCGGACTCCCCCAACGCACCGCGTGCAAAAAGGCCTGCGCCCCGGGAATCATCTCCTCGGCGATGCCGGCAGGCTCCAGCAGCACCGGCGCGATACTCAGGAAGACAAACATCAGCAGGCCCATCGACAACGCCAGCCACAAAGCCTGGCGAAAAATCGGGCCAATCTCAGACAGGCGATCAGCGCCAGACAAGCGCGCCACCGAGGCCGTGAGCGCGATCAACGTGCCAATCGGCACCAGCATCGGTAGCCACAGCAGCGCGGTGCCAAGCGTCACGGCGGCCAAGGTGTCTGTGCCGTGATTGCCGGCAATGAGATTGTCAACGAAGGCAATCAATCCGGCACACACGTGCCCCACGACCAACGGCAGCGCCAGAAGCGCCGTTGCACGAACCTCGGGCAGAGCGCCACGAGATGCAGATATCAATGACATTAAGAGAAGATCCTGAGAGGCGATAAACGGGATCGGCCACGGGAGCCGACGACGGGATCGTTATCCCAGAATCAACCTTGCGCTGGCTGTCGGACGCTTCCGGATTTTTCGTTTTCGCTGTAGGAGATTTGTAACAGAGGGCAGAAATACAAAAAACGCACAAACAAAAACGCCGCTCATCACTGAGCGGCGTTTTTGTGAATTTGGAGCGGGAAACGAGACTCGAACTCGCGACCCCGACCTTGGCAAGGTCGTGCTCTACCAACTGAGCTATTCCCGCAATGGCGTCCCCTAGGGGACTCGAACCCCTGTTACCGCCGTGAAAGGGCGGTGTCCTAGGCCACTAGACGAAGGGGACAGACTACAACTTTCACTAATAAAAACGCCGCTCACTGAGCGGCGTTTTTGAATTTGGAGCGGGAAACGAGACTCGAACTCGCGACCCCGACCTTGGCAAGGTCGTGCTCTACCAACTGAGCTATTCCCGCAAATGGCGTCCCCTAGGGGACTCGAACCCCTGTTACCGCCGTGAAAGGGCGGTGTCCTAGGCCACTAGACGAAGGGGACACACTACAACATTCACTCCCTGCTGCGCTTCGCTGTGTGCTTTACGCTGCAAGTGGCGCGCATTCTATGGATGGATTGGGAGGTCGTCAACCCCCAGATATAAATTTATTTAAATCAATGACTTCGACCTGCTTTACGGGGCCAGGCAGGCTTTTCCGTCGACCGACGATTGACGCCTATATTCCGGCAGTCGCCAAGACGTTATAGTCCGCGCACAGTGATGGCAATCTGCATATCAAGCGCCAGCATTCATATAAGCAGCACGCGGCCGATACAGATTGACCAGCCGATCCAACTCGTCGAGCGGTGCTAGGCGCCTAAATGCCCAGCCACTACACTCGCATGCGAACCCTATAAAGAGGTCTTACCGGTGACACCACTCATGATCACCCTGCTAGTCATAGCCGGGATCGCAATTCTGATCGCCATTGGCTACATGAACCATGTGGTGGAAAACAACAAACTGGAGAAGGCCCGCACCAAAGTCGAACTCAACGACCGCTTGCGCCGCTGTGGCGAATTGACCGAAACCTTTCCCGGCCAGTTCATGACCCCGGCACTCAAGCTGCTGCTGACCCGCCTGGAACTCAACGTCTGCCAGCGCCTGCTGAACCTTGAGAAAACCAGCGCAACCACCAAGGCACGCATCGGCGAACTCAGCGCACTGGTCGCCCAGGGTGAATCGATCCCCGTGAACAACCCGCCCGCGCCGATCCTGACCGAAGCCAAAGCCAAAGACGTACGCTTCCTCCTCGAAGCCCTGCACGGCCAGATCACCCGCGCCGCCCATGACGGCTTCCTGCCACCGAACGAAGCCAAACACTGGGTGCGCGAAGTCCGCCATATTCTGGTCCTGCTGCACATCGAGTTCTTCAACAACCTCGGCCAACAGTCCCTGCAACAAAACCAGCCCGGCCAGGCCCGCCTCGCCTTCGAACGCGGCGTGCAGTACCTGCGCAAACAGCAGAACCCGCAGATCTACTCGGAACAACTGCAATACCTGGAAAAACTCCTCGCCCGCGCCAACGCCCAAGTGATGGACAAAATTGCACCGGTAGAAGGTGAAGAGAACCAACTGACAGCCGGCCTCAAAGATGTTGAGGCGGATGCAGACTGGAAAAAGAAAGTGATCTACGACTGATTACAGATGCTGAAGAGAAGCCACCGAAAGGTGGCTTTTTTGTGCACTGAAAGTTCCGACCGCCAGACCCTCGCTGACCAAACCGCCGTCTTCGGAAGCAAGCCCCCTCCCACAATTTGAAGCCAGCTCACCCGCCAGAGCTTGGTCGGCTATCAGGCCGCCATTGCTGGCAAGCCAGCTCCCACAAAGAAATGAGTACACCCCAAACGCGGCGCATGCCGCCCCACCCAACACAATGAGCGTTAGCTCGAGTACCGCTTTTGACCTTCACCACTCAACACAATGAGCGTTAGCTCGAGTACCGCTTTTGACCTTCACCACCCAACACAATGAGCGTTAGCTTGAGTACCGCTCTTGATCTCAACGCCCGTCGGCAGGCTGAGTGGAGGGATTGATCCGGGAGGCAGGCGCGTAGCGCCGTTCGACGAAGTCGAACACATCGAGAGGAGGTGCAGCGAAGCAAACCGGAGGCGATGCGCCCGGATCAATCCCGGAGCGAAGGAACCCGAGCCACAGCGAGGGCCGAACGTCAGGGCAAAGCCTTTTGGGTTACCTTTTCGGCGTTTGGAAAAGGTGACCCGCCGTAAGGGCGGAACCCTAAGCCGCCATCACCCAAAAAACGGATATCCCCCCCAAACCCCAAGAACATGGTCGGCCCAAAGGCCGCCAAGTCAAAGCCGAAAATGCCCAACCATCCCGCGCAACTCACTCCCCAACTGCGCCAGCTCAATACTCGAAGCCGCATTCCCGCGCATCGCCAACGAAGACTGATCAGCACTCGCGCGAATACTCGTCACACTGCGATTGATCTCCTCAGCCACCGAACTCTGCTCCTCGGCCGCCGCCGCAATCTGCTGATTCATCTGCTGAATCAACGACACCGCCGCCGCAATACTCCCCAACGCGCTTTCCGTCTGCAGCGCATCACTCACCGCCAGTTTCACCAACTCACCACTGCTCTGAATCTGCTGCACCGACGAATGCGCCGCCGCACGCAAGGCACTGACCAACCGTTCGATCTCCTCGGTCGATTGCTGCGTACGCCGCGCCAACGCACGCACCTCATCGGCCACCACCGCAAACCCCCTGCCCTGCTCCCCGGCCCGCGCAGCCTCGATCGCCGCATTCAACGCCAGCAAATTGGTCTGCTCAGCGACGCTTTTGATCACCTCCAGCACCGTACCGATATTCTGGATTTCGGCACTGAGGCTTTCGATGCTGGAACTGGCCGATGTCGCCGAATCCGCCAATTGCTCAATCCGCGCCATGCTCTGACGCACCACCTGCTGACCACTCTCGACCTTGCCGTCCGCCGTCTGCGCCGCCAACGCCGCTTCTTCAGCATTGCGCGCAACATCGTGGACGGTAGCGGTCATCTGGTTCATGGCCGTGGCCACCTGCTCGGTTTCTTCCTTCTGACTGCTGACCTCAAGATTGGTCTGCTCGGTCACCGCCGATAACGATTGCGCGGAACTGGCCAGTTGTTCAATGCCGGCCTGCAACCCGCTGACAATCGTGCTCAACCCCGCCCCCATCTGCTGCATCGCCAACATCAACTGGCCAATTTCGTCACGTCGGCTGACGTCAACTGTGGCACTCAAATCACCCGCAGCAATCCGTTGCGCGACTTCGATCACGCTGCGCAACGGCGCGACGATCAAACGCGTGATCACCCACGCGGCCAGCAGCCCGACCAGCAGCGCCAGCGCCGAAGAACCGAGAATCAGCACCGAGTTCTTTTTCAGCTCTGCCTGCATGGCCCCGTCTTCGGCGACGTAAGCCTGATCCACCCGGTCCATCACTTGTGCAGCGCGCTGATGCAGCTGTTCGTAAACAGTCTTTTCCTGAGCCAGCAGTCCGGTGTACTCGGCCAGTTTGTCGTTGAACCCGGCGATGTGCCCGGAGACTTCATTGAGCACCGTTAGATAACCCTCGTCCTTGACCGTGGATTTCAGCGCCTCGGCCTGGGCCTGGGCCTGCGCGGCCTGTTCGATATTGCCTTTGCCGGCACTGTCGGCATCGCCCTTGCGGCTTTGATCGAGACGGATCCGCGCTTCATTCATCGCTTGCAGCATCAGCCTCGACACCTGACTGACCTGACTGGCCTGTTCGATGAACTGCGCGCCGTCCTTGCCCTCAGTGTCCTTCAAGGTATACGCACCGTCATCGGCCAGCCCGGCCTGCAACACGTCGAGGTTGTTGGCTACGCTGGATACCGACCAACTGGCCATTTCCAGTGCCAGATCCTTGGCCTGGGTCAAGGAGACGAACTCATCGAACGCCTTGCGATAGGCACCCAGCGACTGTTCGACATCGGTCATGACCGGCACATTGGCCGACGACTGCGCTTTGAGTTCGTTGGCCTTGGCGATGAGCCCATCAAGCCCTTCGCGCAAGGCATCCGCGGTTTTCGGGTTACCGCGCAAGGCGTATTCCTGTTCGAGCAGGCGCACCTTGAGCAGACCGCTATTGAGCGATGACATCTGCTTGAGCCCGTCGAAGCGCTGACTGATGGTCTGCAGGGACCAGACGCCAATGGCGGCGACCAGCGCGGTCAACAGCAGCACCAGTACAAACCCGATACCCAGTTTTTTCGCCATACCGAGGTTGGCAAAACGTCCTTGCACGGCCGAAATCATTGCGCGTAATCCCCTGCCATAGTCAGTTGACGAAGAGTCGCAATGGCCATGAACCAGCACAAGTCTCTGGCGTCGGAATAATGGCAAAAAGCTACGCCCGCGTCGTTTTCAGAACACTTGAGGTCGATCCACACCGGTATTTCGAAAAAACAGTCGAGCCCGCGGATCACAGGCGTAAGCCACGTTGATACGGCACCACTCGCCGGCCTCGCCACTGGGACTGAACGCATCCGGGGCCGATAGCTGTACGCCGCAGCGTTGAGCCTGTCTGCGCACCCCGGCCTGATCGGCCATCCGCGAACGCGCCCAGATAAACAAGCCACCGCAGGGTTTGCCGAATATCTCCCAATCGGCATCCTCCAGTGCCTGCAACGCCGCAGCGCGATCGGCATTCAGGCGCTGGCGCTGGCGCTGCACCAGTTTGCGGTAGGCACCCGTCGCCATCAGGCTGGCCAGCACGGCCTCGGCAAACCTTGAGCCACCCAGACCACTGACCATCTTGACCTGAGCCAGTCGCGCAACCAACTCGCTGTCGGCGTACACGAACCCGACTCGCAACGAGCTGCTCAACGTCTTGGAAAAGCTGCCCACGTAAATCACCCGCCCCTCATCATCCAGCGCGGCCAGACGCGTGCCATTGCCCGTGTGCAAGTCCGCGTAGACGTCGTCTTCAATCAGGCGCAAATCGTAGGTCTTGCTCAATTGCACGATGCGCTGGGCCACCGCCGGTGTCAGGCAACTGCCAGTGGGATTGTGATGGTGGCTGTTAATGAACAACGCCACGGGCCGACATTGCCGCAGCAATGCTTCAAGTGCCTCGACATCCGGCCCGCTCGGCGTGCGACGCACTTCAAGCATGCGGATGCCATGCAGGCGCAACAGGTCGAACAGCGGCGCATAACCGGGCGTTTCGACGACTACGCAGTCGCCGGCCTTGAACAAGGTGCGAACGATCAGATCCAGCGCATGACTGGCGCCGCCGGTGCTGAGCAACTGCGTGCTGCGCGCTTCGATGCCGAACAGTTTCAGGCGTTTGACAATCTGCTCGCGCAAGGCCGGCAGGCCCAAGGGCGTGCTGTAGTTGAACAGACTGGCCATGTCGGTGCGCGCCACTTCACGCAACGCGTAACTGAGATCGTCGGGCTCGCGCCAGCTCTCCGGTAAGCCGCCAGCACCCAGTTTCAAGCCGCCGGCAGCGCCGCACACCACATCGCACCAGGCATGGCGTCCCTCGAACGGCAACGATTCTTCCTCTTCGCTCTGCTTCGATGGCGATGCTGCGACGATAAAACCTGCGCCTTGGCGCGTGGTCAGAACGCCCTGCGATACCAACCGCTCGCAGGCCTCGACGACACATGACTGACTGAGCAGATTACCCTTGGCAATTTGCCGAACGGAGGGCAAGCGAGTGGCCGGCGGTACCCCGCTTTGCAAGATCCATTCAGTCAGTCCGTCAACAATCTGCTGCACGACCGGCACCATTGCCTGTCGATCAATTCTCAATTCCATGAGCAAGCAAACTCCTGTCCGTTTTGCTGGCGGCAGTTAATCACAGCCGCGCCGCACAGGCTGTGCGACAACGCCGCCAAAAGCGACCGATCTAATCATTTGATACACATTGTTTAGGCGTTTAAGGGAACTGAACGCGGCCCATAAAAAAGCCCGCACGAATGCGGGCTTCTTCCAGCGACAGGGTTCAGAACGCGGTAACGCCGCCGTCCACCGCCAGCGAATGACCGGTGGTGAATGCCGCACCGTCGCTGCACAGGTACAGCACGGCGCTGGCGATCTCCTCGACCTTGCCGATACGCCCGACCGGGTGCATGGCGTTGGCGAACTCGCCCTTCTTCGGATCGGCCTCGTAGGCCCTGCGGAACATGTCCGTGTCGATCACCGCCGGACACACTGCGTTGACACGGATTTTCTTCTTCGCGTATTCAATGGCCGCCGATTTGGTCAGGCCGATCACCGCGTGCTTCGATGCCGCGTAAATACTCATTTTCGGCGCCGCACCGAGCCCGGCCACCGAGGCGGTGTTGACGATCGCCCCGCCGCCCTGCGCCAGCAACAGTGGCAGCTGGTATTTCATGCACAGCCAGACGCCTTTGACATTGACGCCCATGATCGCGTCGAACTCGTCCATCGAGCCTTCGGCCAATTTGCCTTTCTCGATTTCGATCCCGGCATTGTTGAAGGCATAGTCGAGACGGCCGTAGGTATTGATTACCTCGTCCATCAGATTTTTCACCTCGCTTTCGACGGTGACGTTGCAACGCACGAAGGTCGCTTCGCCACCGGCTGTACGAATCAGCGCCACCGTACCTTCGCCCCCGGCAGCGTCCAGATCCGCCACCACGACTTTCAAGCCTTCGGCGGCAAATGCCTGGGCGGTCGCCCGGCCAATGCCGTTGGCGGCGCCGGTGACTACGGCAACCTGACCGGAAAACGTCATGCTCATTGTTATGTCCTCGAACGGATAGATGCAGGGGAGCTTTTATGCAACACAGCATAGCCACAGGGGTCCGTAGGGCGTCAGCACTATCAGAGGGCTGTCTAGGCGCCCATGCGCCGCAGTGATAAACCCATGCCGGTGACTATCACTGCACTGGATCGACGTGCATTCGCCGCATCAGCCAACCTTGCGACATCGTCACTGAAGGTCTATCAACAAGGCTTCATTCAATTCGAGTGCCTGCCATGACCAACCAGACCAATCGCCAGTTCCTGCTCGCCAAGCGCCCGGTGGGCGCTGCGACCCGCGAGACCTTCACTTATCAGGAAGTCCCGGTGGGCGAGCCGGCGGCGGGACAGATTCTGGTCAAGAACGAATATCTGTCCCTCGATCCGGCCATGCGCGGCTGGATGAACGAGGGAAAATCCTACATCCCGCCGGTCGGCATCGGCGAAGTCATGCGCGCCCTGGGCGTAGGCAAAGTCGTCGCGTCGAACAATCCGGGGTTTGCGGTCGGGGACTACGTCAACGGTGCCATTGGCGTGCAGGATTATTTCCTCGGTGAGCCCAGAGGTTTCTACAAAGTCGATCCGAAACTGGCGCCGCTGCCGGTCTATTTGTCCGCGCTGGGCATGACCGGCATGACCGCCTACTTCGCTTTGCTCGATGTCGGCGCACCGAAGGCGGGTGACACCGTGGTGCTCTCCGGTGCAGCCGGTGCGGTGGGCAGCATTGCCGGGCAGATCGCCAAGATCAAAGGCTGCCGCGTGGTCGGCATCGCCGGCGGCGCTGACAAGTGCAAATACCTGATTGATGAACTGGGCTTCGACGGCGCCATCGATTACAAAAACGAAGACCTGTTGGCCGGGCTCAAGCGTGAATGCCCGAAAGGCGTGGACGTGTATTTCGATAACGTGGGCGGTGAGATTCTCGACGCCGTGCTGAGTCGCCTGGCGCCGAAAGCGCGGGTGGTGATCTGCGGTGCCATCAGCCAGTACAACAACAAGGAAGCGGTCAAAGGCCCGGCCAACTATCTGTCGCTACTGGTCAATCGCGCGCGAATGGAAGGTTTTGTGGTGATGGACTATGCGGCGCAGTACGCAAGTGCCGCGCAGGAGATGGCCGGGTGGATGGCCAAGGGGCAACTCAAGAGCAAGGAAGACATCGTCGAAGGACTGGAGACCTTCCCGGAGACGCTGATGAAATTGTTCAGCGGCGAGAACTTTGGCAAGTTGGTGCTCAAAGTTTAAGGCCACCACAAAACAAATGTAGGAGTGAGCCTGCTCGCGATAGCGATCTGTCAAACAACGGTAATGTTGACCGACAGACCGCTATCGCGAGCAGGCTCACTCCTACAGGGTGTTGCGGTGTTTGCTTAGGCGATTTCGGCGACTACCGAAGCCAATGCCTTGGCCGGGTCAGCGGCCTGGCTGATCGGACGGCCGATCACCAGATAGTCGGAACCTGCATCCAGCGCCTGACGCGGGGTCAGGATGCGGCGTTGATCGTCCTGCGCGCTGCCCGCCGGACGAATCCCCGGGGTCACCAATTGCAACGACGGGTGGGCGGTTTTCAGGGCCTGGGCTTCCAGCGCGGAGCACACCAGACCGTCCATCCCGGCTTTCTCGGCCAGTGCCGCCAGACGCAGCACCTGCTCTTGCGGCTCGATATCCAGGCCGATACCGGCCAGATCCTCACGCTCCATGCTGGTCAGCACGGTCACGCCGATCAGCAGCGGTTGCGGGCCGGTGCGCTTGTCCAGCTCTTCACGGCAGGCCGCCATCATGCGCATGCCGCCGGAGCAGTGTACGTTGACCATCCACACGCCCATTTCAGCGGCAGCTTTCACAGCCATCGCGGTGGTGTTGGGAATGTCGTGGAATTTCAGGTCGAGAAACACTTCAAAACCCTTGTCACGCAGGGTACCGACAATTTCGGCGGCGCAACTGGTGAACAGTTCCTTGCCCACTTTGACCCGGCACAGTTTCGGGTCCAACTGGTCGGCCAGCTTCAGTGCGGCGTCACGGGTGGGAAAATCCAGGGCGACGATGATAGGAGTCTGGCAGGCGGACATGGATGGGCTCTCAGGCAAGTCGAAATCGGCGCGCATTGTAGCGGAACCGGCGGCGGCGCGGCACCCGATGATCGGTAAATCGTCGCCCCGGCCGTGATCAGCATAGCGCTCGCTGCTATTGTGTCGAACTCGATACACAACCGACACGCCGCCAACAAGCGCCCACGCTAGCCTCGCCAGCCGCAACACGTCCTTACATCAGCACTTCCCGCCCCTCGGCTGGACGCCTATGCTGAAACCACCACCTCGCAGCCCATCTTTGTGGTTGGCGGCCAACTGGCAGATGAACAACCCCATGCACAACACCCAAACGACCGCAACTGATGAGCCCAAAGATGACAAGCGCTGGAGCATCCGTGCCCTGATCGTCGACGATGACGTGCCGATCCGTGAGCTGATGATCGATTACCTCGCGCGTTTCAACATCCACGCCAGCGGCGTCACCGACGGCGCGGCGATGCGTCAGGCGATGCAGGCCGAGCACTTCGACGTCGTCGTGCTCGATCTGATGCTGCCCGGCGAAGACGGCTTGTCGCTGTGCCGCTGGCTGCGCGCCGAATCGGACATCCCGATCCTGATGCTGACTGCCCGTTGCGAACCCACCGACCGCATCATCGGTCTGGAACTGGGCGCCGATGATTACATGGCCAAACCGTTCGAACCCCGTGAACTGGTCGCTCGCATCCAGACCATCCTGCGTCGGGTACGCGACGATCGCACCGAGCAACGGGCCAACATTCGCTTCGATAACTGGCGCTTGAACAGCGTCCTTCGCCAGTTGATCGCTGACGATGGCCTCGTCGTGCCGCTGTCCAACGCCGAATTCCGCCTGCTCTGGGTATTCATCGAACGCCCGCGCCGGGTGCTCAGCCGCGAACAGTTGCTCGACGCCGCCCGTGGCCGCTCGATCGAAGCCTTCGACCGCAGCATCGACCTGCTCGTCTCGCGACTGCGGCAAAAACTTGGCGACGATCCGAAGGCTCCGCAACTGATCAAAACCGTACGCGGTGAGGGTTACCTTTTCGATGCGCGGGACATCGGCTGATGCGGGCGCGCTTCGACACGCTGTTCGGTCGCCTGTTTGGCGTGCTGTTCGTGGCGATCGTCCTCGCGCACCTGCTGGCCTTCGCCTGGTTCCACCACTACGGCCCGCCTCCGCCACCACCTCCGCCGGAGTTTTCGCAAACCGCCGAGGGGCAGCGACCGCCCCCGGATCCACGTTATCCGCCACGCCCGCCGCGCCCCTGGTTTGGCGGGCCGATCGTGCCGCTGACCTTTCAGTTTGTCTCGTTGATGATCGCTGCCTGGTACGGCGCCAAACTGCTCAGCCGACCGATCCAGCGCCTCAGCGACGCCGCCGAGCGCCTCAGCGAAGACCTCGACAGCCCCCCTCTCGACGAGTCCGGCCCGCGAGAAGCAAGGCAAGCCGCGCATACCTTCAACCTGATGCAACAACGCATTCAAGAACAGGTCCAGCAACGCGCGCGCATGCTCGGTGCGGTATCCCATGACCTGCGCACACCGCTGTCGCGGCTGAAACTGCGTCTGGAAAATATCAGCGACGACAAGCTGCAAAGTCAGATGCGTCAGGACCTCAACGACATGATCGGCATGCTCGACGCCACCCTCACCTATCTGCACGAACAACGTACCAGCGAAGCGCTGCAACTGATGGACGTGCAGGCGCTGGTCGAATCGCTGTGCGAAAACGCCCAGGATCAAGGCGCAGACGTGCAAGTCAGCGGCCATTGCGCGCCACTGCCAGTGCAACCGATGGCACTGCGCTCGTGTATCAACAACCTGATGGACAACGCCCTGCGCTATGCCGGCCAGGCACGCATCGAACTGCAGGATCAGCGCGAGCAACTGCTGATCCGTGTGATCGATCATGGGCCAGGGATTGCCGAGGACAAACGTGAGGCGGTGTTTGAGCCGTTCTATCGCCTGGAAGGTTCGCGCAACCGCAATTCCGGTGGCGTGGGATTGGGCATGACCATCGCCCGGGAAGCGGCTCAGCGTCTGGGTGGGCAATTGAATCTGGAAGAAACCCCGGGCGGCGGCCTGACCGCCATCATCCGCCTGCCAAGAATCTAAAGATCTGTGTACCCACCGGTACAAACCCCACATACCCACGACAACTTGCCCCTTGAGGCTGCATAAGCCGGTACGCCCACCGGTTTTACCGTCCAAGGAGTGAGCCCGATGATCGGTAGCGTCAGCAACTACACGAGCTATACCAGCACCAGCAGCACCACCACGCAAAACGCCCGCAGCCAGCAACTGCAAAAACAACTGTTCGCCAAGCTCGACAGCAACGGCGACGGCGCGGTGGATCAAGACGAACTCAACAGCGCCTTGTCGCAAAAGTCCGACGATGGTCTGCTGGTCAACCTGAGCAAACAATTCGGCGATCTGGACAGCGACGGCAGCGGCAACCTCAGCGCCGAAGAAATGACCGCCATGGCGCCGCCACCGCCACGAGATCAGGCCCCGAACACCGACCTCGCCGACGCCCTGATCAGCGCCCTCGACACCGATGGCGACGGCGCCATCAGCGGCGACGAACTGAGCAGCGGCCTCACCAGCGCTGGCAGCACCGTCGACAGCAACGAAATCTTCTCGGCCTTGGACAAAAACAAGGACGGCACCGTCAGTCAGGACGAACTCACCGCCAGCCTGACGCCACCGCCGCCTCCACCACAAGTCAACAGCGACGAACTGTTCAGCCAGCTTGATGCCGATGGTGATGGCAGCGTCACCGCCAGCGAATTGAGTAGCGGGTTGCAGGTTAGCGACAGCACCTCGACAACCAGCACTGATACCAGTGCGGCGCTGCTGAAGGTTTTGGATAGCGACAGTAGTGGTGGTGTGAGCAGTGATGAATTGAAGGCCGCGTTACAGGCGGGGCGTGAGCGTCCGTCGGATGAAGAGACGGCCAGTGCGCAGACCACGGCCGAAGTGCTGAACCGCATGATTGCCAATCTGAGTAGGCAGTATTCGCTTACCAGCGCCGCGCCGGTGGGCAAATATCTCAATGTTGCTACGTAAATGACTGTGTATTAAGAGCTGCGATCTTTTGATCTGGAGTTTTTATGCTAGAGCGGAAGATCGCAGGGTTTGCCAGGTTTTTTGATAAGCATCTGGGGTTTGGGTTTTCTGAGCATATCCGTTGCTGCGGTGATGGCTGCTTGGGGTTCCGCCCTTACGGCGGGTCACTTTTTCCAGACGCCGAAAAAGTAACCAAAAAGGCTGCTCCCGGACGTACGGCACTTCGCTTAGGCTCAGTGTTCCCTCGCTACGGCGTCCATCCGGGGGCATCGCCTCCGGTTTGCTTCGCTGCACCTCCTCTCGATGTGTTTGGCTTCGCCAAACGGCGCTGCGCGCCTACCCCGGATGAACACCTCCGCTCGGCCTGCCGATGGGCCTGAAAATCAAGATCAAAAGCCAAAGCCAAAGCCAAAGCCAAAGCCAAAGCCAAAGCCAAAGCCAAAGCCAATCAAAAGATTGCAGCCTTCGGCAGTGCCTACAAGGCATAAGTACAACCGCCAAAGCTTGGTCGACTGTCAGGTCGCCATCGCTGGCAAGCCAGCTCCCACAGGGGTGAAGTACAACCGACAGAAACAGGTCGGCTGTCAGGCCGCCACTACTGGCAAGCAAGCTCCCACAGGAGTGGAGTACAACCGACAGAAACAGGTCGGCTGTCAGGCCGCCATCACTGGCAAGCAAGCTCCCACAGGGGTGGAGTACAACCGACATAAACAGGTCGGCTATCAGGCCGCCATCGCAGGCAAGCCAGCTCCCACAAGAAAATGAGTACACCCCCGCACGCGGCGCATGCCGCCCCACTCAACACAATGAGCGTTAGCTCGAGTACCGCTCTTGATCTTAAGCGCCCGTCGGAAGGCTGAGCGGAGGGATTGATCCGGGGGTGGGAGCGCAGCGACCGTTTGGCGAAGCCAAACACATCGAGAGGAGGTGCAGCGCAGCAAACCGGAGGCGATGACCCCCGGATCGATCCCGCAGCGAAGGAACCCGAGCCACAGCGAGGGCCGTACGTCAGGGTAAAGCCTTTTTGGTTACTTTTTCGGCGTCTGGAAAAAGTGACCCGCCGTAAGGGCGGAACCCTAATCAGCAACACCCGCAGCAACGGATATGCTCACAACCCCCCAAAAAAACCCCACCTAAACCCGAGCCTGACTCTTACTCCAATCCGTCAACAAACTATAAGCAACAGCCAAAAGCGTAGGCCCGATAAACAACCCGATAAACCCAAACGCAATCAACCCGCCAAACACCCCAAGCAACACAATAACCAACGGCAGATTCCCGCCCCGGCTGATCAGATACGGCTTCAGAACGTTATCCACACCACTGATGATAAACGTCCCCCAGATCCCCAAAAACACCGCCATCCCATACTCACCCTTCCAGGCCAGCCAAGCCGTAGCCGGCACCCACACCAACGGTGGCCCCATCGGAATCAGACTCAGCAGAAACGTGACGATCCCCAACACCAGCGCCCCCGGCACCCCGGCAATCAAAAACCCGATCAACGCCAGAACCGCCTGCGCCGCCGCCGTGCCGATCACCCCGTTCACCACCCGCTGCACCGTGCCAGCCACCAACTCGATGTAATACCCGGCGCGCTCGCCAATCAAACGCTCCAGCAACCGATGAGCAAACGCCGCCAGACGCGGCCCGTCGCGATAGAAAAAGAACACAAAGACAATGCTCAGCGTCAGCTCGAGAATCCCGCCGCCGATCTGCGCACTGCGCGCCAGCAACCAGTTACCGACCTGCCCCAGATAAGGCTTGATCGACACCATCAGTGCCGCGCCCTGCTGATCGATGCTGTTCCAGATCCCGACCAATCGCTCGCCCACCAACGGCAAGGTACCGAGCCAGGCCGGCGCTTCCGGCAATCCATCGACCTGCACGTCCTTGATGAAGGCGGTGGCATCGCGCACATGATCGGCGAGGTTGAACCCCAGCCAGACCAATGGCGCCGCAACCAACAACATCCAGCCCAGGGTCAGGATCGCCGCAGCCAGCGACTCTCGGCCATTGAGCAGCCGGGTCAGAAGCCGCATCAGCGGCCAACTGGCAAACGCCAGCACCGCGCCCCAGAACAGCGCCGACCAGAACGGCGCCATCACCCAAAGGCTGGCACCAAACAACACCAGCAGCAGGATCTGCACCAGCAGTCGATCGTTATTGAGCATGTAGAGTCTCGAAAAAATCAGTCAGGCCAAGAATAGGCGAACACAGCGCGCGTGCTCGCCCGAGAGAGCTTATCGCAACAGATCGATGCGTAAGCCAGAGCCGTCGACACTGCCGGTTTCCATCCGCGCCGCGCGCACGCCCTGATTGATCAGGGCCTGACGCCAGGCCTCGGCTTTCGGCCCGGAGACCGTCACGCGCAACGTCGTATCGAGATTAAGACCACGGGAAATCAGGCGTAGCCAGGTGTCATCCGGATCATTCACGCGATCAGGGAAATCAAGTTCACCGGTGCTTTTCAGTTGGCGCAGTAGAGTCGCCGACGTCGGCAGCAACTCACCCAGTGGCGCAACGGCCTCGAACTGTTCGACATGCAGGTAGGCTTTGCGATTGCCGCGGGTAATGCTGTAAAGCGCCACCAGCGTGTTGTCCTTCGGTGCCGCCAGCCTCAGCAACAGATAGGCCTGTTGCTCGTCAGCCCCGTACAACTTGGAATTACCGAACACCTCGTTGGCCCACAGGCTGCTTTCGCCGCAGTCCCGAGCCTGACACCAGAACAGCAACTCGGCGTCCTGCTTTTGCAGGGCTTCGCGGGCGGCGGTGAAGGCTTCGGTGGCGGAATGTTCGGGCGGCAACTCGTAGGTCACCGAAGTAGTCTGGCCACGGGCAGTCACCTGACCGTCGAAACGCAATTGGCCACTGATCTTGCGGATCGCGCCCAGCGGGTAGATCCGCTCCAGTTCCATCGGCGGGCGATAGTCGACGATTTGCGCATCGGCCAGACGCGGCACGATCTGCAGATCCTGACTGCCCGGCACATCGGCGGCGAACGAAACGGAACTGAAACAGCACAGTGCCAGCAGACTGAGTGATCGCTTGGTCAGGCTCATCGGATCGGCATGGCTTGGCGGTTCGGGGTCGTAGCGGTATAGAAATCCATCGTGGTTGTCTCCCATTTCAACCCGCCCAGCCTCGACAGTTGCCCGCGGCAAGTCAAGGAATGGCGAAGAAGCGATTGAAACAGTCTGCGACAAGATCCGCGCCGGCCTCATCGTTCAGGTGCAAATGGTGCCCACCTGCCAGCTGTTCCCGGCTAAAGGGTAGACGCTCCAGCAGTTCAGAGTGTTTGGCCAGCATGCCGTCGGCGGCGACGATCAGTTGCGCCGGGCAAGTGATGCGCTGAACGAAGGCCATGGCCTGCTCCTGGGTCAGGCGCAGCGGTGATGGCAGGGTCAGGCGGTTGTCGGTCCGCCAGGTGTAACCCCCGGGCACCGGCATCAAGCCGCGCTGAGCCAACAACTCGGCGGCTTCACGACTGACCGCCACCAGGCCTTTCATCCGCGCTTCGATGGCGCGGTCGAGGGTGTTGTAGACCGGTTTGCGCTTCTCGCGCAGATCCAGCTGTGCCTGCAGAGCCATGCCCATGCGCTCGGCAGCGTTTTCGCCTTTATCTGTAGGAGGAATCACCCCATCGATCAACGCCAGATGCGTGATCCGCTCGGGCAACGATCCCGCCAGCACCAGCGAGACAATCGCACCCATCGAGTGCCCGAGCAGGCCGAAACGCGTCCAGCCCAGTTGCTCGGCGACTTGCAGCACATCATGCGCGTAGTCCCACAGCGCATAGCCAGCGCCATTGGGCCGATGCCCGGAGTGCCCGTGCCCGGCCATGTCCAGCGCAATGATGCGCAAGCCTTTGAGCTTCGGAGCCAGCCGCGCAAAGCTGTTGGCATTGTCGAGCCAGCCATGCAGGGCGATCACCGGCAAGCCGTCCTCGGGGCCGAACAAATGCGCCGCCAGTTCGATATGCGGCAGGCTCAGGCGCACTTCTTCGAAAACAGGGCTCATGCGCAATCCTTGTCCTGACGGGATTCCCAGCGGGTGAACAGGTTTTTCAGCAACCGTGCGGTGTCTTGCGGGCGCTCAAGGGGAAACATGTGCCCGCCGGGCATGCTCAGCGCCTCACCTTGTGGCATGCGCGACACGAAACGGGTGTGATGGCGCATGACCACGTTGCTTTTGTGCCCGCGCACCACCGCCAGCGGCACTTTCAATTGCCGGGTACGGCCTGGGCTTGTGTGCGGCACGCCGCGATAGATGCTGATCTCGGTGGCTGGGTCGAAACGCAGGCGCAGCTTGTCGCCCACCGGATGTAAACCGTGTTGCAGGTAAGCGTCGAAGCATTCCGGATCGAAACCGCGAAAAAGCGACTTGCCAGCGAAGTAACTGCGCGCACTGTCGAGGTCGGCAAACTCCTCACGGCGCCCCAGGGTGCGCCCGGCCGGGGTCAGCCTGTCGATGAAACCAAAGCGTTTGGCGGCGCGAATGACCCACTGATCACTGCGGGTCAGTACAGGGGAATCGAGCATCACCACACCGCGATACAACTCAGGGCAACGCAGCGCCGCGTGCAGGTGCAGAACGCCGCCAAATGAATGACCGACACCCCACACCGGTTGATCCTGCTGCTGCAAATGGTGGATCAACTCGTCGACCAGGTTGTACCAGTTGTCATCCGCCGGGAAACGCGGGTCATGCGCATGCTGTTGCAGATGCGCAACCCGATACTCGGGCGCCAGCGCCGCGAACAACTTGCCATAGGTGCCCGAAGGGAACCCGTTGGCGTGGGCGAAAAAGATAGGTTGCGACATACAGGCAAATCCATGAACGGGAAACGTGGCGTTGATTGTCCGCAAGACCACGTTCTGCGGCAATGACCGTAACTGCCAGGAATGATGACAGTCAGGTCAACGCCATGGGCAAATCGACAATTACCGTGCCGGCGGCTGCTCACCCAGCGGTACCACCGCCATGGTCAGGCGTGACACACAGCTGGCCTTGCCTTCATCACTGGTCAAACGGATATCCCAGACGTGCGTCGTACGGCCGATATGAATCGGCTTGGCCACCGCCGTCACCCGGCCACTGCGCAAGCCGCGCAGATGGTTGGCGTTGATCTCAAGCCCTACGCAGTAAAACTTGCTGGCATCGATGCACAGATAACTGGCCATCGAACCGACGGTTTCCGCCAGCACCACCGACGCGCCGCCATGCAGCAAGCCGTAAGGCTGATGAGTGCGATGGTCGATGACCATGCTCGCGGTCAGCGACTCTTCGTCGAACGCTTCAAAGCGAATATCCAGCACTTCGCCGATGGTGTTTTTCTGGATTGCGTTCAACTGCTCGATGTCGGGAGTGGTACGCCACAGGCTCATCGCAGACTTCCTTTGTTGTTTTGGTCGACGCTCAATCCTGCCACAGCACCGCCTCGCTACGCTCGCTCCATTCTTCGAAGCGGGCGCCGTAGGTGTCTTCGATAACGTTGCGCTTGATTTTCAGGGTCGGCGTGAGAAAGCCGTTTTCCACCGCCCAACTGTCCTTGACCACCACCAGTCGGCGCAGACGCTCGTGCTTGTCGAGCACGGCGTTGACCTCCTCCAGCAGTTTCTCCAGGCTCGAATGCAGACTCGCCCGGCCCTCCTCCTGATTGACCGTCGACAGCACACACAAACCCAACGGCGCACTCAAGCCATCACCGACCACACATACCTGTTCGATCCGCGAATGCACCGCCAGACGGTTTTCAATGGGTGCCGGAGCGACGTATTTGCCTTTGCTGGTCTTGAAGATTTCCTTGAGCCGACCGGTCAGGCGCAAACGTCCTTGGGCATCCTGTTCGCCCTTGTCGCCGGTACGCAGAAAGCCTTCCTCGGTCAGCGTCTCAGCGGTCTTCTGTGGTTCTTTGAAGTAGCCCAGCATGTTCGCCTGACTGCGCACCTGCACCTCGCCCGACTCGTCGATACGCACCTCGACATCCGGGCAGGGTTTGCCGATCCAGCCCTGCTTGTATTGGCCCGGCAGGCAGATGTGCGAATAACCGCAACTCTCGGTCATGCCGTAGACCTCCAGCACATCGAGGCCGAGTTTCTGATACCAGGTAAGCAAGGTCTGTGGCACCGGCGCCGCGCCGGACAAAGCGACGCGCAAGGCATCCAGACCCAACCCCGCCAGCACTTTGTGCCCTATCCGCTTGCCAATGAACGGCAGGCCAAGGAGAAAATCCAGACGCTTCGCCGGGATCTTGCTGTAGACGCCCATCTGAAATTTGGTCCAGATCCGTGGCACACCAAACATCGCGGTTGGCCGCGCGCGCTTGAGATCGGTGATGAAGGTGTCGAGGCTTTCGGCAAAGAACACTGTCTGCCCGGTGTAGATCGATGCCAGTTCAACGAACATGCGCTCGGCAACGTGGCACAGCGGCAGGTATGACAGCAGCCGGTCGTTCTCATTGAGCCCGAACAGCTGCGTGCCACGGGTCGTGGCGAAACCGAGATTGGCAAAGCTGTGCATTACGCCTTTGGGCAGGCCGGTGGTGCCGGAGGTATAGATGATCGTCGCCAGTTGTTCAGCGGCAGGACGCGGATCGTCCTGAATTGGCGAGCAACGCTGCAAGTCCGCCCAGTTGAAATCGAACTCGCCTGGTGGATGCAGCGGCAAGCTGATGGTCGGCAAATCGGCGGGCACGCCTTTCGCCATTCCGGGCCAGTCATCGAGTTTGCCGATAAACGCCAGCACGCTTTCCGAATGCTTGAGCACTTGGGCCACCGAGTCGGCGGTGAGATTGGGATACAGCGGCACCGAAACATGCCCGGCCATCCAGATGGCGAGGTCGGCGATGATCCAGTGTGCGCAGTTTTTCGAGATCAGGGCGATGTGGCTGCCGGGCGGCAACTCCCGCGCGCGCAGCCAGTACGCGGCGCACCGGGCCTGATGGCCGACGTCGGCCCAGGTCAGGGTCTCGACCTGCCCGCCACCGATGGGCTGTACGAGAAAGCGTTGGCGCGGATGCCGGGCCTCGCGTTCGTAAAACACGTCCAGCGGCAAACGGAATGCGGCAGACATGCGACTCGCTCCTGTTTTTTGGGTCTGGAGCAAGCGTAGTCAACCAAGCAAGTGCTTGGTTGGAAAATTCAAACAAATAATTTCATCGGATTTGCAGGCCTCATCGCTGGCGAGCCAGCTCCCACAGATTCAGTGTGATCTTTCAATTCAAGTTCACAAAAGATCCTGTGGAAGCTGGCTTGCCAGAGATGAAGGCGACTCGATCTCAGGGGTGCTTGAGGCTGTTGAGCTTCATCGAACCGATCAGCAACTCGCTGTGTTCCAGCTCAGCCAGGCCAGCGGTGCTGACCTTCTCCGGCGGATACCCGGCGCCATGCTGCAGATAGCTGAGCAGATTGCCCACCAAAGGGTTGTGGCTGACAAGTAGCACATTGCTCACCGACACCAGTTGTTCGGCCACCCGGTCCGGATCGACCTCCGGCGTCAACCAATCGACCGTACGGATCTCCGGTTCAAAAGCCAACGCCTCGCGAACAATCTGCGCGGTCTGTTGCGCGCGCAGATAGGGGCTGGCGTAGATCGCCGTCAGCGGCTGGCCGATCAGGCGAGCGGCGCTGCTCAAGGCTTCCTGGCGACCGTGATCAGTCAGTTCCCGCTCGGAGTCAGGACACGAGCCGTAAGGCACGGCCTCACCGTGACGCAACACCCAGAGCTTCATAGCTTGGGCTCCTCATCGCGGGCCGGGTGCGGTGCTGGCGGCACGGCGTGTGGCGCCTCACCTTCGGGCGTACGCGGCGTTGGCCAGTCGGCGAACGGCCACGGTTTCTGGTCGCTGTGGAAGCTGCCGAAGCGGCCGATCTGCGCCAGAAACTGGCTCAGACTGTCGCCGAAATTCATCAGGCTGGCGCTCGGGGCGCCGTAGATCAGTCTATATACAAGCTGCACCAGCACCACCGCGCCGAGGATGAACTGCGCCACCTGCCAGACCAATATGTAGACGATCATCCACAACACCCGCAGCAGGATGGATTCGTACTTGGCTTCGGTTTTCGGATCGTTCATGGCTCACTCCCTGCTGAATCAGTTGAAACCACTGGTGGAAATAAAGTCGACGTCGGTTTTCGGCTCGGCCCGCATCAGCAGACCGATGACCTGTTCCAGCGTGCGCCCCTCAAACAGGATCGCGTGCAGCCCGGCGACCAGCGGCATGTACACGCCCACCTCCTGGGATTTGGCCTTGAGCACTTTCAGGGTGTTGACCCCTTCGGCGACTTCACCGAGGCGCGACACCGCGTCCTCAAGACTCAGGCCCTGGCCCAGGGCGAAGCCGACCTGATAGTTGCGGCTCTTCGGCGACGAGCACGTCACGATCAAGTCGCCAACACCGGCCAGACCGAGGAAGGTCATCGGGTTGGCGCCCTGATTCACCGCAAACCGGGTCATTTCGGCCAAGGCGCGAGTGATCAGCATGCTCTTGGTGTTTTCGCCCATCTCCAGCGCCACCGCCATGCCGGCAATGATCGCGTAAACGTTTTTCAGCGCCCCGCCCAGCTCGACACCGAAACGATCAGCACTGGCGTACACGCGGAAGGTGCGGCCATGCAATGCGGCCTGCACCTGTTTGCACAGTTCTTCGTCTTCACTGGCGACCACCGTGGCGGTCAGCGCATGCTCGGCGATTTCCCGCGCAAGATTCGGTCCAGACAACACGCCGATGCGCGCTTGCGGGGCGATCTCTTCGAGGATCTGGCTCATCAGTTTGAAGGTGTGGGCTTCGATGCCTTTGGTCAGGCTGACCAGCATCTTGCCGCGCAAGCGCTCGGCGTGAGCCGCCAGCACCGTGCGCAAGGCACTGGACGGCAGCGCGACAAAGCACAAGTCGCAGGCGTCGAGGGTTTCCTGCAGGTCAGTGACGGCGGTCACCCCCGGCAGAATCTTGATGCCTTTGAGGTAACGCGGGTTTTCGCGATTGACCCGGATGGCCTCGGCCTGCTCGGGGTCACGCATCCACTGCCGGACTTGATGGCCGTTCTCGGCCAAAAGATTGGCCACGGCGGTTCCAAAACTTCCGCCTCCCAGGACCGCAATCGGGCGCTGTTCAGTCATATGCAATCCGTTAATCCATACCAGTGGCGATGCCGGCATTATACGGGGCGACCCGGTCGCGGCCAGCCCCCGCGTCAATTACCGACACTTGTAGGAAGAAGACCAATAAAACCTAGGAAAATGCCTCTAACGTGACTGGAAAAGTCGCTGCCCTCGGTTAACATGCGCGCCAATTCTTCGCTCTATAGGCTGTGTCGTGTTTTTTGCCGCTCTCCCACCGCGTTCCTCCCTGCTGCTCGCGCTGTTGTTCAGCCCGGTGTTGCAGGCGGACGACCTGTTCATGGACAGCGAAGCGCTGCCGCAGGTGTTGACCGCCACGCGTCTGAAGCAGACGCCCGCAGAAGTGCCGGGGAGCATGACCGTACTCGACAGCGAATTGATCAACGCCAGCGGTGCCCGCGACATCAGTGAACTGCTGCGGCTGGTGCCGGGGATGATGGTCGGCAACATCAGCGGCAATCAGGCGGCGGTCAATTACCACGGCACCAACGCCACCGAAGCGCGGCGCATGCAGGTGCTGATCGATGGCCGCTCGGTTTATCGCGCAGGCCTGGCGACGGTGGACTGGAGCGACATTCCGGTGGCCATCGAGGACATCGAGCGCATCGAAGTCTTTCGCGGCCCGAACACCGTCAGCTACGGCGCCAACGCACTGATGGCGGTGGTCAACATCATCACCCGCAACCCGGCGGACAGCCACGGCACGCGCCTGAAGTACACCCGTGGCCAACGCGGCATCAATGACTTCTATGCCAGCCAGGGCACCGGTTGGAATGGCGGCGATCTGCGCCTGTCGCTGTCCGGCCAGGAAGACGATGGTTTCGACCACGACCGCAGCGGTGCCGATTACCGTGACAGCCGCCGCTTGAACCGCTTCAGCCTCGCCGTCAGCCAGACCCTCAGCGACAACCAAAGCCTCGACTGGCAGGTCAACGCTAAGGATGGCACTAACCAGCGGCCCTACACGTACCGGCCGGTGTTCTCGGGGATTACCGCCGCCGGGAACAATTCCGACGTGGTGGCCAAGGACTACGCCGGCTCGGTGCGCTGGAATCTCGACATCAACCCGGAGCACAGCCTTTATATCCAGGGCTCGGCGCAGCATTGGGATCGTCAGCAAACCTGGCGTGCCTGCGACGCCGAGGTGTCGTTCAGCCCTGAGTTGACGCAACTGTGGCAGCTCAACCCGAATTACACCGAACGTCTGGCACGCAACATCACCCGCTTCACCGGCCCGGGCGCCGCCCCCGGTACGCCGCAGGAAATGGCGTTGGCCAACCGCGTGCTCGATCAATGGCGCAACGGCGCCAGCCAGACTCTGTGCGGCGAGATCGACCAGAGCGCCCGCGAATCGCGCTACGACCTCGAACTGCAAGACACCCTCAGCCTGTCCGACAGCGTGCGTCTGGTCAGCGGCATGAACTATCGTTACGACCGGGCTGATTCCGAGACTTACTTCAACGGCACGCTGGACGACACCACTTGGCGCGCGTTCGGCCAACTGGAATGGCGCGCCAGTGAACACTGGCTGTTGCAGGGCGGCGCGATGTTCGAAGACACGCAACTGATCGGCAGTTCGCTGACGCCACGCTTCGCGGTCAATTACCTGATCAATCCGCGCCACGGCCTGCGCGCGGTGTATTCGGAGGCGATTCGCTCGCCCGACATGTTCGAGAACAACGTCAACTGGAGCTACCAGGTCAGCAAGCTGCGGCCCTCGGCCTACGGCCAGTCTTCGGCGCGTTACTTCGTCAAGACTCGCGGCCCGGGCGATCTCGATCAGGAACACATGCGCTCGCGGGAGCTGGGCTACAACGGCTATTTCGCCGATCTGGGTCTGGCGCTCGACGTGAAGCTGTTCTACGACGAGATCACCGGGATGATCAGCGAACCGCTGCGCAACAACCAATACATCGCCAGCAACGCCAACAGCTCACGCTTTCGCGGCACCGAAACCCAACTCGACTGGCGCCTGAGCACCGTCGACCGCCTGCGTTTGACCTACGCCTACGTCGATGCCGAGGCGAGCAATCCGCTGGATCAGCAATTCACCGCCAGCAACAGCGGTTCCGCCGGCTGGCTGCGCGACTGGGGCCATGGCTGGAACAGTGCCCTCTTCTATTACGGCGACAATGCGCTCAACGGCTACCGCTTCGAGCGGGTCGACACGCGGATCGCCAAGCGCATTGCGCTGGGCAAGGCTCAAGTGCAATTGGCCGGCGTGCTGCAACAACGTCTCGACCATGAGCCGACCACTTTCGTCGACAACAATTACGACGAGCGCCGCGTGCTGTACTTCAGCGCCGAGCTGGAATTCTAAGGTGCGCTACGGCATGCCGCGCAAGACGCCAACTCTGGCTCAATGGCTGGCCGGGTTGTGTCTGTTTCTGACTGCGTGGCTGCACGGTGTGGCGGTGCAGGCCGCCGACATTCTGTTGACCGGCGCCGAAGAAAGCCCCGGTGTGCAAGCTTTCGTGCAGGCGCTGAGTGAGCTGCGCCCGACCGACACCGTCCGCTTCCAGCCACTGGCCAGCCTGCCGGCGCCGGGTAAATTGCCGGCCAGCCTGCGCCTGATCCTGCTCGATCTGCCGAGCCTCGACTGGCGCCTGCAAGAATCCCAGGGCCCGGCGACGCTGGTGTTGCGCATCAGTCGCCTGCAAGCCCGTCAACGTTTCGGCTCGGCTCAGCCATCCCGCTTGAGCCTGTTGTGGAGCGATCCACCGCTGGGCCGACAACTGCAATTGATCCGGCGAATCCTGCCGCAGGCGCGTCGAGTTGGCGTTTTGTTCGACCAGCACAGCGAGTTTCTCCTTAAAGAGCTGCATCTGGCGGCGCAGCCACTGAATCTGGAAATCGTCAGCCAGCGCTGGGACAACACCCACGACAGTCGCCCCTTGCAAACGGTGCTGAAAAACAGCGACGTGCTGCTGGGCCTCGACGATCCCGATCTGTACAACCCGAAAACCGCGAAAAACCTGCTGCTCAGCAGCTACTCACGACAATTGGCGCTGATCGGCCCGAACGCCGCGTTTGTCCGGGCCGGCAGCCTGGCCAGCACTTACAGCGACCAGAACGATTGGCTGAGTGTGCTCGACCATTTGCTCGACCAGCCACCCGCCAACTGGCCGCGCACGCTTTATCCCGCATCGTTCAAAGTCTCAAGTAATGCCCAGGTGGCTCGTTCTCTTGGAATCGAACCACTGAATGAAGCGTCTGTTGCCAGCGCGTTGGCTGAAGGAGAAAGCCGCCCATGAGTTTCCGTCGTCGTTGGGACATCAACACCCGCACCCAGCTGATCAGTCTGGGCCCCGCGCTGTTGCTGACCTTGCTGTTGATCAGTTTCTTTACCTTTGTGCGCATTCAGGATTTGCGCCAGGAGCTGAATCACACCGGCCAACTGATCGCCAACCAACTGGCGCCCGCCACCGAGTACGGGGTGATTTCCGGTAACAACGAAGTCCTCGAAAGCCTGCTCAAGGCCACGCTGGCGACGCCCAATGTGCGTTTTCTGGAAGTGCAGGACAGCGCCAACCGCATTCTGGTGTATGTCGAACAACCCGCGAACGCCCACAGCCGCCCGCATCAGGTCGAAGTGTTTCAGGCGCCGGTGCGCTTGCAACGGATTGCCTTGCAGAATGACTTCTTCCAGGACGCCAAAGTCAGCAATGGCGGGGCCAGCGAGGACTATCTGGGGCGGGTGATCGTCGGCCTGTCCAACGACGCCTTCAGCCAGCGTCAGCAGGAGATCCTTTTCAAGGCGGGGATTCTGGCGTTGTTCGCCCTGCTCTTCACTTTTGTTCTGGCGCGACGTCTGGCCGGCAGTCTCTCGCAGCCGATTCGCGATATCGGCAACGCGGTCAAGGCGATTCAGGACGGCGACTATAAAACCCCGCTGCCGATCGTCGATGACACCGAACTCGGCGCACTGTCGCAACACATCAACAACCTCGCCCAGGCGCTGGAACAGGCCAGCCGTGAACAGCAGCAGGCCATGGCGCAATTGATCCAGACCCGCGAAGAAGCGGAAAAGGCCAACAACGCCAAATCCGACTTTCTGGCGATGATGAGCCATGAATTGCGTACGCCCATGAACGGTGTGCTGGGCATGCTGCAATTACTCGAAACCACGGAGATGACCGAGGAGCAGATCGAATACGCCGCCCTCGCCTCCGAGTCCACCGAGCATCTGCTCAAGGTGATCAACGATATTCTCGACTTCTCGCGCATCGAGCGTTCGGAGCTGGAGCTTGAGCACATTCCGTTCAACCTCGCCGAACTGATCGGCGCCTGCGCGCAGTCGTTCCAGCACAGCGCGGTGCAACGTGGCCTGGCCCTCAATCTGCGGATTCCCGAGGACATGCGCGGTTTGCAGGTACAGGGCGATCCGACACGGATCCGGCAGATTCTGGTCAACCTGGTCGGCAATGCCCTGAAGTTCACCGAACAGGGCCGGGTCAGCATCGAGGCGCAATGGCAGTCGCTCGATCACGAGCTGCTGTGGTTCACCTGCTCGGTGCGCGACAGCGGCATCGGTATTTCGTCCGAGAGCCTGGAGTCGATGTTCAACGCATTCCAGCAAGCCGACAGCTCGATTTCGCGGCGCTACGGCGGCACCGGGCTCGGCCTGCCGATCGCCCGCACCCTCGCCGAACGCATGGGCGGCACCTTGCGTGCCCAGAGCGAGGAAGGTCGCGGCTCGGTATTCACCCTGGAAATTCCGTTGGCTCTTTATAAGCAGGCGTTGCCACAACTGGCCGCCCCCCGTGCGCTGAACGGCAATGGCCACGGCGAGGGGCGCAATGTGTTGCTGGTGGAAGACAACCCGGTCAACCAGACCGTGATTGAAGCAATGCTGCGCAGCCTGGGCTTTACTGTCAGTGTCGCCACCGACGGCGCGCAGGCAGTGCGCAGTGCCGAGGGCAATGATTTCGAAGTGATTTTGATGGACTGTCGTTTGCCGATCATCGATGGCTATGAGGCCACCCGGCAGATTCGCCAGCTGGCCGGGCGCAACGACGTGCCGATCATCGCGCTGACTGCCAATGCTTTGCAGGGAGACCGCGAAACCTGTCTGTCGGCAGGGATGAACGATTATCTGGCGAAGCCGTTCAAACGTAATGATCTGCAGCAGATTCTGCAGCGGTGGGTGTCGTAGTGATGGTCTTTCCACCATCTGCGACTGGCGTGAAAAGCGAAAGTGCGGCAGTCTTAGGCACCCGAATGAGCCTCAAAAGGGGCTTGAATAAAAATTTCAGTGCACAAGTGTACATTCATGTCCTTGGTGCTGTGACTTTCACCACAACGCAATAGTCTATGAGTAGGCTGCCGGTTCGAGGCATGAACGCTTCGAACGGGCGGGCAGATTTGGCCCGCCTGCCGCCGGGGAGGCGGGGGGAGCTCGCAGGAGCCCACCAT
>NZ_JBIUVJ010000033.1:0-54406 GCF_044742875.1 Pseudomonas sp. NPDC087817 | reverse complement strand
CCGGCTGACGCCATCGTCAAGGAAAGTGCCCCGGCGCAGTTCGAAGTGAACCTGCACCACGTCGCCGACCCGATCAAGGCGTGCGACTACGCGGTACTGCTCAAGCGTCTGATCAAAAACATCGCCTACGACCATGAAATGGATACCACCTTCATGGCCAAGCCCTATCCGGGCCAGGCTGGCAACGGTCTGCACGTACACATTTCGATCCTGGACAAGGCCGGCAAGAACATCTTTGCCAGCGAGGATCCCGAGCAGAACGCCGCGCTGCGTCACGCGATCGGCGGTGTGCTCGAGACCCTGCCCGCGCAGATGGCTTTCCTCTGCCCGAACGTCAACTCGTACCGTCGTTTCGGCGCCCAGTTCTACGTGCCGAACTCGCCTTGCTGGGGCTTGGACAACCGCACCGTGGCGATTCGCGTTCCGACCGGCTCGTCCGATGCCGTGCGTATCGAACACCGCGTGGCCGGCGCCGATGCCAACCCGTACCTGCTGATGGCTTCGGTACTGGCGGGCGTGCATCACGGCCTGACCAACAAGATCGAACCGGGCGCGCCAGTCGAAGGCAACAGCTACGAGCAGAACGAACAAAGCCTGCCGAACAACTTGCGCGATGCCCTGCGCGAGCTGGACGACAGCGAGGTGATGGCCAAGTACATCGATCCGAAATACATCGATATCTTCGTTGCCTGTAAGGAAAGTGAGCTGGAGGAGTTCGAACACTCCATCTCCGACCTTGAATACAACTGGTACCTGCATACCGTTTAAGCGGGTTGCAGCTGCAAAAAAACGCCGTTGGCTGATTCAGCCAGCGGCGTTTTTTTATGGCCGAACATTAATCCCCTGTGTTTGGTGTGAATGGCCGCCTGCGGCGGATCGCTGGCAAGCCAGCTCCCACATGTTCTTCGTCGAACCTAAATTCCGAGTACAAAAAAACTTTCCTTGTGGGAGCTGGCTTGCCAGCGATGGCGTCCAGGCAGACAACATCGAACCCGGCTCGTACAATGCCCGCTGCCCCGCAGGAGACTTTCATGACGCGTCCCGCCCCCGTCCGCAAACCCCGTGCCCGCAGTCAGGCACGGATCGATTCGATACTCGACGCCGCGCGTACGCTGCTGGCTTCCGAGGGCGTGGCCAGTCTGTCGATCTACAGCGTCGCCGAGCGCGCGCAGATTCCGCCCTCCTCCGTGTATCACTTTTTCGCCAGCGTCCCGGCATTGCTCGAAGCGCTGACCGCCGACGTTCACGCCGCGTTTCGCGCCTGCCTGCAAGCGCCGATCGATCACGGGGCCCTGCGCGACTGGCGTGATCTGTCGCGGCTGGTCGAACGGCGGATGCTGGAGATCTACGACGAAGACGCCGCCGCCCGGCAGTTGATTCTCGCCCAGCACGGGCTCACCGAAGTGACTCAGGCTGACCGTCAGCACGACATCGAGCTGGGCGACCTGATGCACAAGCTGTTCGATCACCATTTCGAATTGCCGCGACTGCCCACCGACGTCGATGTGTTTGCACTGGCGATGGAACTGGGCGACCGCGTCTACGCCCGGTCAGTCCAGCAGCACGGGCAAATCACCCCGCGCATGGCCGAGGAAGGCATGCGCGTATTTGATGCCTATCTGGGCTTGTATCTGCCGCTCTATCTGCCCAAGCGAACAGCTGCCGTCTGACCGGTAACAGACAACAGCGCATTGCCCGATGACTTGTTCAGATCGCGCGGAGCAGAATCCTGTCGATGGAATGATCGGCCGACTTGTTGAGAATCAGGCTGGCCTTGTCGCGGGTCGGCAGGATGTTCTCGACGAGGTTTTTCAGGTTGACCCGGTCCCAGGTGCCGGACGCCACTGACAGCGCCTCGTCATTCGACAGGGACTTGTACTTGTTGAAGTACGACTCGTCAGACTGAAACGCGGTGTTCTTCAAGTAGACAAAGCGTTCGAGGTACCACTTCTTGATGTCCTCTTGCGCAGCATCGACGTAGATCGAAAAGTCGACGAAGTCGAGGACATTCAGACTGTCGCGTTTGTCCTCTTGCAGCACATTCAGGCCTTCCAGAACGATGATATCGGGCGACTGAATGGTCTGCGTTTCATCAGGAAGAATGTCGTACTGGACGTGCGAGTAGACCGGAATCTGCACCGGCTGGCCTTCGTTGCGCACGGCGTGCAAAAAGTCGAGAAGCAGCGCCCGATCGTAGGACTCGGGAAAGCCTTTGCGGTGCAACAGATTGTTCTTTTCCAGGGTCGCCAGCGGCAACAGAAACGAGTCGGTGGTCACCAATTGCACATCAGGCGAGCCCGGCCACGACGACAGAAGCGCCGACAAGACCCGGGCAAAACTGCTTTTACCCACCGCGACACTGCCGGAGATGCCGATGACATACGGCGGTTTGTGCGCCGGCTCGCCGAGAAACTCACTGTGCACCTGACCCAGCGACCGCGCCGCCGCTGCATGCAGATTCAGCAGACGCGCCAAAGGCAGCAGAATGGTTTCTACCTCCTCACGCGTCATGGGCTGTGTCGGACTGATCAACGCATTCATTTGCGCAGACGAAAGGCTCTGCGCCGCATCGTCCCGGAAGGCAGACCATTGCTCGCGAGTAAATTCCCGGTACTCGCGGTGAGCGGGCGAATGCCCTGCGGCATTCTGCTTCGTCGTCATAATCTTCCTGTAGGCGCCCGGACAAAAGCCGGAACATAGCAGATCTGCCCGGCGCCTCCAAACCGACAAACGTCTGCCTGAACAGCCTTTGAAAAGCGCGCATGAAAAAACCCCGGAGGGCTGAAGCCGTCCGGGGCCCTGTGTACCGCATCGATTACAACTTGGCGATCGACACCTCGGTGGATTTCACGAAGGCGATCACTTCGCTGCCGACCACCAGTTCCAGCTCCTTGACCGAACGGGTGGTGATCACCGAAGTGACGATGCCCGAGGCGGTTTGCACGTCGATTTCCGACAGCACGTCGCCGAGGACGATTTCCTTGATCGAGCCTTTGAACTGGTTGCGCACGTTGATGGCTTTGATAGTCATGATATTTCTCCTGAGGTCGAAATAAGCGGCAAGTGACAAGCTTCAAGCGGTAAGCAAAAGCACAACGCTTTTACTTGGAGCTTGTAGCTTGAAGCTCGCAGCTGCTTCATTGCGCCCAACGCAATTGCGTAGGCAGTGGTGAAACGGGTTCCGGCTCCGGCGGCTCGCCGGGCAGGGACAGAACACGGTTGAGCACTTCGGTTTCCAGCGCCGCCAGCCGGTGCGATCCGCGTACACGCGGGCGTGGCAGCTCCACATGCAGGTCAAGGCCGACTTCGCCGTCCTCGATCAGAATCACCCGGTCGGCAATCGCCACCGCTTCACTGACGTCATGAGTCACCAGCAGTACGGTGAAACCGTGTTGCTGCCAGAGACGTTCGATCAGTTGCTGCATTTCAATGCGGGTCAGCGCGTCCAGTGCGCCGAGCGGTTCGTCGAGCAACAGCAGACGCGGTTGGTGGATCAGCGCCCGGGCCAGTGCAACGCGCTGCTTCTGTCCGCCAGATAACGCTGCCGGCCACTCATTGGCACGATCCGCCAGACCCACCGCGTCCAGCGCTTCGAGCGCCTTGGGACGCCAGTTGCCTTTAAGGCCCAAGCCGACGTTGTCGATGATCTTTTTCCACGGCAGCAAACGTGCTTCCTGGAACATCAGGCGGGTGTCTTCCCGCGCATCGCTGAGCGGTGCAGCGCCGGCCAGCAAGTCGCCACCAGTCGGTTGATCGAGGCCGGCGAGCAAGCGCAGCAAGGTGCTTTTGCCGCAACCGCTGCGCCCGACCACAGCGACGAATTGCCCCGCCGGGATGTGCAGGTCGATGTCACGCAGCACCTGCCGCGCACCGAAGGTTTTCTGCAGATTGCGCACCGCCAGCGGTATCCCCCGCAGCAGGCGTGGAGGTTGTTGAGCAGTCATGCCGCACCTCCCTTGGCGACCTGATAGGCCGGGTGCCAACGCAACCACACACGTTCAAGACCACGGGCGGCGAGGTCGGCGAGTTTGCCCAGCACCGCGTAAAGCAGGATCGCCAGCACCACCACGTCAGTCTGTAAAAACTCGCGGGCATTCATCGCCAGATAACCGATGCCGGAGCTGGCCGAAATGGTTTCAGCGACGATCAGCGTCAGCCACATAAAGCCCAGGGCGAAGCGCACGCCGACCAGAATCGAAGGCAGCGCGCCCGGCAGAATCACCTGCCAGAACAGGCTGAAACCGCTCAAGCCATAACTGCGCGCCATCTCTACCAGCGCCGGATCGACGTTGCGGATGCCGTGATAGGTGTTGAGGTAGATCGGGAATAACGTGCCCAATGCCACCAGGAAAATCTTCGCCGACTCGTCGATGCCGAACCACAGGATCACCAGCGGAATCAGCGCCAGATGCGGCACGTTACGGATCATCTGCACCGAGCTGTCGAGCAGGCGTTCGCCCCACTTCGACAGGCCAGTAATGAAGCCCAGTGCCAGACCGATGCTGCCGCCAATGGTAAAACCGAGCGCCGCACGCCAGCCGCTGATCGCCAGATGCGTCCATATCTCGCCGCTGCGCACCAGACTGACACCGGCCTCGATCACCGCCACTGGTGCCGGCAGGATCCGTGTCGACAACCAACCGGCCGACACCGACAACTGCCAAACCGCCAGCAGCAACACCGGCAACGCCCAGGGCGCGAGGCTGTGGATAATTCTCTTCATGGCGCGCCTCAGCTCTGCGACGCGGCTTTGGGAAGAATGTCGTTGGCGACCATCTCGCCGAACGGGCTGACATAACCGGCGCTTTTCGGCAGTTCCGGGCGTTCGATGTCGAGGTGCGGAAACAACAGTTCAGCCACCCGATACGACTCTTCGAGGTGTGGATAACCGGAGAAGATGAAGGTGTCGATGCCCAGGTCGGCGTATTCCTTCACCCGCGCCGCCACGGTTGGGCCGTCGCCGACCAGCGCCGTACCGGCACCACCGCGGACCAGACCAACGCCGGCCCACAGGTTCGGGCTGACTTCGAGGTTGTCGCGGCTGCCACCGTGCAACGCGGCCATACGTTGCTGGCCGACCGAATCGAAACGCGCCAGAGAGGCTTGAGCGCGGGCGATGGTGTCGTCATCCAGATGCGAGATCAACCGATCTGCGGCTTGCCAGGCTTCGGCGTTGGTTTCGCGAACGATTACGTGCAGACGAATGCCGAAGCGCACGGTGCGACCGAGCTTGGCGGCTTTGGCCCGCACCTGTTCGATCTTTTCGGCGACCGCGGCTGGCGGCTCGCCCCAGGTCAGGACCATTTCAACTTGTTCGGCTGCCAAGTCCTGCGCCGCTTCGGAAGAGCCACCGAAGTACAGCGGTGGACGCGGTTGCTGGATCGGCGGATAGAGCAATTTCGCGCCCTTCACACTGATGTGCTGACCGTCGTAATCAACGGTCTCGCCTTCCAGCACGCGGCGCCAGATACGGGTGAATTCCACCGAGGCCTGATAGCGCTCTTCATGGCTGAGGAACAGTCCGTCGCCGGCCAATTCTTCCGGATCGCCACCCGTCACCAGGTTGAACAGCGCACGACCACCGGACAGACGATCCAGCGTGGCTGCCTGCCGCGCCGCCACCGTCGGGGAAATGATCCCGGGGCGCAGGGCAACAAGGAACTTCAGACGCTGGGTCACCGGGATCAGCGATGCCGCCACCAACCACGAGTCTTCGCAGGAGCGGCCAGTGGGGATCAGCACGCCGCCGAAACCCAGACGATCCGCCGCTTGCGCGACTTGTTGCAGATAACCGTGGTCGACGGCGCGGGCGCCTTCGGCGGTGCCAAGGTAATGGCCGTCACCGTGGGTAGGCAGGAACCAGAAGATGTTGAGGCTCATGGAGTGGTCTCCTTGGGGATTCGAGTTACTGGGCTTGGGTGGCCGAGCTTTGGGCCACAGCGGCCGGTGGTGTCCAGATCACATCCTTGATGCTCAACGGCTTGGGAATCAGCTTGAGCTGGAAGAACGTGTCAGCGATTTTCTGTTGCGCGGCGACCACTTCCGGGGTCAGGAACAGCGCGCCGTAGCCTTGGCGTTTCACCGAGGTCAGGGTGATGTCCGCCGGCAGGCCGAGCAGTGGCGCGACTTGTTGGGTGACGTCTTCAGGATTGGCTTTGGACCACTCGCCAACCGCGCGCACTTCCTCGACGAGGGTCTTGATCACCTCGGGATTTTTCTGCGCATAAGGTTTGGTCGCCAGATAGAACTGGTGGTTGTCGACGATGCCTTTGCCGTCGCGCAGGGTGTGCGCTTGCAGTTGCTTCTCGGCCGCCGCCTGGTACGGGTCCCAGATGACCCAGGCGTCGACACTGCCACGTTCAAACGCGGCGCGGGCATCGGCTGGCGGCAGGAAAACGGTCTGGATATCGGAGTATTTGAGGCCGGCGTCTTCCAGTGCGCGCACCAGCAGGTAGTGAACGTTGGAGCCTTTGTTCAGCGCGACTTTCTTGCCCTTCAGATCCGCCACCGATTTGATCGGCGAGTCTTTCGGCACAAGGATCGCTTCGCTGTTCGGCGCTGGCGGCTCGTAGGCGACGTAGAGCAGATCGGCACCTGCGGCTTGAGCGAACACCGGCGGCGTTTCGCCCGTCACGCCGAAGTCGATCGAGCCGACGTTCAGGCCTTCCAGCAACTGCGGGCCGCCGGGGAATTCAGTCCATTGCACGTCGACGCCTTGGGCGGCCAGACGTTTTTCCAGGGTGCCCTTGGCTTTGAGCAGCACCAGCGTGCCGTACTTCTGATAACCGATCCGCAATGTCTCGGCTTGAGCTTGAGTGATGGCGCCGAAGGTGACAGCCGCAGCAAACAGAGCGACCAGACCACGACGCAAAAATACAGTGCGCATAGCGCTCTCCTTTTTGCTGTTGGGTTTTGGCTGCACCTGCTTGCCCGTTGGCGGGCGAGTAAGGCCAGTACTTCAAGTTCGGGTGAGACTTAAATGCTCCAGCGAGCACTCAACAAACGTTCGTTCAACAAGCCCGGCTCCAGCGGTTGCGGCCGGCGGGCCATTGCGCTGACAAACTGGTCCAGCGCCTCGTACAGTCGCTGCTCCAGCGCCGGTGCCAGTTGCGCCGCCGCGCTGCCTTCGCCGTAAGCGATCTGGCTATCCTCGGCGAAAATCCCTTGAAGCATTTCCTGGGCTTTCAATGCCGACAACACGGGCTTGAGGGCGTAATCGACCACCAGCATGTGGGCGATGCTGCCGCCGGTGGCCATCGGCAAAACAATCTTGTGGCTCAAGGCGCGTTCCGGCAGCAGATCCAGCACGGTTTTCAACGCACCGGAGAACGAGGCCTTGTACACCGGGGTGGCAATCAACAGGCCATCGGCATTTTCAATCTGAGCCAGCAGGTCGAGCACCTTCGGGCTGTCGAAACGGGCGTGGAGCAAGTCTTCGGCCGGAAAGTCGCGCACCTGATAACTCACCACTTCCACCCCTTGCTCCTGCAACCAGCGCTGCGAGCGCTCCAGGAGCACCCCGGAACGGGAGCGTTGGCTAGGGCTGCCACCGAGTGAGACGACCAGCATTGAGACAATTCCTTGAGCGTTACAGGCGATTCGCGGGTTGCGATCTCGCTTCGATGGAAGTGACCTTACCAGTTGATTTATATATCCATAAATCATATTTATTCATTTGGTTATGCGTTTTGGAGATATATCTTCCGGCAAACGGCGGGCGAAAAAAAAGGCCGTGGAAACGGCCTGAAATCCCCTGCTTTGTGGCTACACACTGATCATTCCCACGCTCTGCGTGGGAATGAATCCAAGGACGCTCCGCGTCCACTGTGACGCGGAGCGTCACGGGCGGCATTCCCACGCGGACGGTTCGACGCCTCGACGTGGGAACGATCGCCTCAAAAGGTTATTTATTTGGCTGCGGCGTCAGGCGCAGATACGGTTTCACCGCGCGATAGCCTTTGGGAAAGCGTTTCTTGATCTCGTCTTCATCCTTGAGCGACGGCACGATCACCACCTCGTCACCGTCCTGCCAGTTGGCCGGGGTGGCCACTTTGTAGTTGTCGGTGAGTTGCAGCGAATCGATCACCCGCAGGATTTCATGGAAGTTGCGCCCGGTGCTCGCCGGGTAAGTGATGGTCAGCCGAATCTTCTTGTTCGGATCGATCACGAACAGCGAACGCACGGTCAGGGTGTCGTTGGCATTCGGGTGGATCAGGTCATAGAGGTCGGAAACCTTGCGATCGGCATCGGCCAGGATCGGGAAGTTGACGAGGGTGTTCTGGGTCTCGTTGATGTCTTCGATCCACTTGTGGTGCGAATCCACCGGGTCGACCGACAGCGCGATGGCTTTGACGCCGCGCTTGCTGAATTCATCCTTGAGCTTGGCGGTAAAACCCAGCTCGGTGGTGCACACCGGGGTGAAGTCCGCCGGGTGGGAGAACAGCACGCCCCAGCTATCGCCCAGCCACTCGTGGAAACGAATCTTGCCGGCGCTGGAATCCTGTTCGAAATCGGGGGCGATGTCGCCGAGTCTGAGGCTCATGGTGCTGCTCCTGATGAGTTGTTGGAGACCTCAACTGTAGCTTGGCTTTTGATCTTCTGAAAAAGAATAAATAAATAGATATCTAGATCTTAAAAGAATATTAAAGATCTGTTCACTGGACGCTCGGCCGTATCCCGACGAACATCGTTCGCAAGGTTCGAGAAGGCCTTGAGTAGCTGCAAAGAGGGAAATTCGGGGAGGGCTTACGGGGGTGAGCCTGACTCGAAAACGCAAAAGCCCCGTCCGGCGCGATGCCGGACGGGGCTTTTTTTACATCAACGAATCGAGACGCGCTATTACAGCAGCGGGATCGAGTAGCTGACGATCAGGCGGTTTTCATCCTGGTCGCGTTGACCTGGGATGTCGTTGCGCCAGGTAGCGTTTTTCCACATCAGGCCCAGGTTCTTCAGCGGGCCTTCTGGTACTACGTAACCGACGGTCAGGTCGCGTTCCCATTCAGAACGGCCGGTGGCATTGACGCTGACTTGGTTGAAACCGACGCGACCGGTAGTGTCGATGTTATCGCCACGCAGGTAAACCACACCGGCGGTCAGGCCAGGCAGGCCGACTTTGGCGAAGTCATACGAGTAGCGAGCCTGCCAGGTACGCTCGCCAGCACGACCGAACTTCTGGATTTGCATGTCAGTGATGGTGTAGTTCGAAGAACCGTCACCCTGGTTCAGCCACGGGAAGTCGCTGTTGCCGTTGCTGACCTGGTAACCGCCACCGAAGGTGTGACCTGCAACGGTGTACAGGAACAGACCGCTGTACAGGTTGTTGTCGACTTTACCTTTGGTGATGCCAGTACCGTAGTCACCCGAGGTGTAGTAGTTGGCATCGGTGCCGTTTTTACCGTCGTCACGGCTGTTGAAGTAACGGAGGTCAGACTTCAACACGCCCGGGCCGATTGCCCAGTTGTGCACCAGGCCCAGGAAGTGTTGCTTGTAGAACTGATCCAGATTGCCGTAGTAGTACTGGGCAGTCAGGTCTTTGGTGATTTTGTAGTCACCACCGGCATAGATGAACTTGTTGCTGTCGCGACCAGTCGCAGTACGACCGTTGGCGCCAGCGATCGACAGTTCTTCGTTGTTGCTGGAGTTACGACCTTTGACGTGCTCGATCTGGCCGCCAACAAGGGTCAGGTCCTTGATGTCGCCCGAAGTGATCTGACCACCCTGGAAGGTTTGCGGCAGCAGACGACCATCGTTTGTAACGATAACCGGGTTTTTCGGCTGCAGAGTACCCAGCTTCAGTTCGGTCTGGGAGATCTTGGCCTTGGCAGTCAGACCCAGGCTGGAGAAGTTATCAACCGCTTCGCCATTGGATTTGCTCGGGAAAACAGTGCCACCGTAGGAACCGTAGTTGGTGGCGGTCGCTGGGGAAGCGCCGTTAGTGCCACCACCGGAATCCAAACGCACGCCCAACAGGCCGATAGCGTCGATACCGAAGCCTACGGTGCCCTGGGTGTAACCGGAGATGAAGCGCAGATCGAAGCCTTGGCCCCATTCTTCTTGCTTGCTCTGAACGCCGTTACGCTTGTTGGCGGGAGCGTTGACGTCGCCATCACGGTTATCAGTGTTGATGTAGAAGTTACGCAGCCCCAAAGTAGCTTTGCTGTCTTCGATGAAACCGGCGGCGCCTGCCTGCTGCGCCATAACCCCTACGGCCACAGCCAGGGCCAAGGTGGACTTGTTCATGTAAAGCTCCTCTCGTTTCTAATTCTTGTGTTCCTGGCCCGGGATCTGACGCCCCTGGGTCCTAAGATTCGCGATTAGCGCCAGACCGTGACTGACAAGTCAATCGTAACCTTGTGTGTCTACGACCAAGGTCTAATCGCAGTGATTTGGTCCGTGCAGAGTAAAGATTTCCTGATAAACCCAAAAAGAATTTATTCATCCTTTTTTATATCATTTCGGAATATGGCCACTGTCTTGCCACCTCCGCCGGGAAACAGCGTATCGGCGACTAAGCTCATTCCTAAATGGTATTTGTTAGCCTTTTTTTAGATCGATTAGCTTTGGCGCAACCCCAAATCGTCAAACCCTATCGAAAAGGCGACGCCATGATGGCCAAACGCGCACTATCTAGTCAATTTGTTACAGTTTGTGTGTCAGCACTGATTTCTTTCTCCGCCCACGCCGCCAACCTTACCGTTGGCTACCAGACCGGTATCGACCCGAGCAAAGTCCCTCAGGCTGACGGCGTCTATGAGAAAACCATCGGCGAGAAAATCGACTGGCGTCGTTTCAATAGTGGCCCGGAAGTTGTGACAGCCATTGCCTCCGGTGATGTACAGATCGGCAACCTCGGTTCCAGCCCGTTGGCGGCTGCCGCGTCACGAAACCTGCCGATTGTGGCCTTCATCGTCTCGGCGCAGATCAATGCCGCCGAAGCCTTGGTGGTACGCAACGACAGCGGCATCAACTCCCCGCAGGATCTGGTTGGCAAAACCATCGCCACGCCGTTCGTTTCCACCTCCCACTACAGCCTGCTCGGCGCCCTCAAGCACTGGGGCCTGGACACCTCGAAAGTCAAAGTGGTCAACCTGCAACCCGCAGAAATCGCCGCTGCCTGGAAACGCGGCGACATTGACGGTGCGTTTGTCTGGTCGCCAGCACTGGGTGAAATCCGCAAGACCGGCAAGACCCTGACCGATGCCGCGCAGGTCGGCCAATGGGGCGCGCCAACCTTCGAAGTCTGGGTCGCACGCAAGGACTTCGCCGAGAAGCATCCTGACGTCGTGGCCAAATTTGCCAAGGTCACTCTAGACTCGTTCGCCGACTACGCCAGCCATAAAGACAGCTGGACGGCTGACTCGGCACCTGTACAGAAAATCGCCAAATTGACTGGCGCCAATGCCGCTGATGTTCCTGAACTGCTCGCCGGCTCAGCCTTCCCGGATGCCAAGGCACAGCAAACCACCGCGCTGCTGGACGGCGGCACGGCGAAGGCAATTGGCGAGACGGCGAAGTTTTTGAAGGAGCAGGGCAAGGTTGAAACGGTGCTGCCGGATTATTCGCCGTACGTGAGTGCGAAATTCATCACTGAATAACAGTGAAATCCATCACTGGCTCAATGAAACCTGTGGCGAGGGGATTTATCCCCGATGGACTGCGTAGCAGTCCCAAAAGCAGGGCCGCTGCGCGCCCCATCGGGGATAAATCCCCTCACCACAGATAAATCCCCTCACCACAGATAAATCCCCTCACCACAAAAGCCCCGCCAATTCAGATCAAAGGGTCTTTTCGAAGATTTTCGAGTTGCGCTGATAGTTGTACAGCGACGCCCGTGCCGCTGGCAGGCGTTCAACACTGCTCGGCTCGAAGCCACGCTCGCGGAACCAGTGCGCAGTGCGTGTGGTGAGTACGAACAGAGTCTTCAAACCTTGCGCGCGGGCACGGGTTTCGATGCGCTCCAGCAGTTCATCGCCGCGACCGCCGTGGCGATACTCCGGGTTCACTGCCAGACACGCCAGTTCACCGGCATCCGAATCGGCAATCTGATACAGCGCCGCACAGGCGATGATCATCCCCTCACGCTCGACCACGCTGAACTGCTCGATCTCACGCTCCAGCACTTCACGCGAACGGCGCACCAGAATCCCCTGTTCTTCCAGCGGACTGATCAGGTCGAGCAAGCCACCGACGTCTTCAATCGCCGCCTCGCGCACCAGTTCGAATTGCTCCTGGGCCACCAGCGTACCGCCACCGTCACGGGTGAAGAGTTCGGTCAGCAGCGCACCGTCCTCGGCATAGCTGACAATGTGGCTACGCGCCACGCCGCCACGGCAAGCCTGAGCGGCGGCATCCAGCAGTTCCGCCTGATAGTTGCTGTTGCCCAGACGCTGCAAATGCGCCGGCACTTGTTGTGGGCGCAGTTCGCGCACCAGTTTGCCGTTCTCATCGATCAGACCGAGGTCGGCGCCGAACAACAGCAGTTTGTCTGCGCCCAGGTCGATGGCGGCGCGGGTGGCGACGTCTTCGCAAGCGAGGTTGAAGATTTCACCGGTCGGCGAGTAGCCCAGCGGCGACAGCAGCACGATGGAGCGTTCATCGAGCAGACGATTGATGCCTTTGCGATCGACCCGGCGCACTTCGCCGGTGTGGTGATAATCGACACCTTCGAGCACGCCGATCGGCCGCGCGGTCACCAGGTTGCCGCTGGCCACGCGCAGACGCGAGCCCTGCATCGGCGATGAAGCCATGTCCATCGACAGCCGTGCCTCGATGGCAATGCGCAACTGGCCGACGGCGTCGATCACACACTCCAGCGTCGCCGCATCGGTGATGCGCATGCCGTGGTGGTAATGCGGCGTCAGGCCACGGGCGGCGAGGCGGGTTTCAATCTGTGGGCGCGAACCGTGCACCAGCACCAGACGCACGCCGAGGCTGTGCAGCAGGACGATGTCGTGGACGATATTGCCGAAATTCGGATGCTCCACGCCGTCGCCGGGCAGCATGACGACGAAGGTGCAGTCGCGGTGGGCATTGATATAAGGGGACGCGTGACGAAGCCAATTGACGTATTCGGGCATGAACCTGGGCCTGTAATAAAGAGCAGCCGGAAAAGGGGCGAAACGGAAAACGCACAGCGGGCTGATGGTTATCGTCGGAACAGGCTTGGCGACACGCGCGCTCTCCTCATGAATACGGGTTGGAATGCTGGCAATTTACAGCGTTTGGTCGAGCAAAACACAGATCCCTTGTAGGAATGAGCTGCTCGCGATAGCGGAGTGTCAGTCAATATCTCCGGTGACTGTCTCACCGCTATCGCGAGCAGGCTCACTCCTACAAATCCTGTGATGTTGGGGCACTTGTCAGACAGTAATGTTCAATCAGTTGCCGCAATAGATGCACGGTAGGCTGCAAACGTGACATTTCAAGGTACTCGCCGGGCTGATGCGCACAGGCGATGTCGCCGGGGCCGAGTACGATGGTTTCGCAGCCAAGGCGCTGAAGATAAGGCGCTTCGGTGCCGAACGCCACTGCTTCGGCCACATGACCGGTGAGCTTCTCGGCGATGCGCACCAATTCGGCGTCTTCGGCCTGTTCGAATGGCGGCACTTCCGGGAACAACGGTTTGTAGTCGATCTTCACCTGATGCCGTTCGGCAACCGGGTTGAGCTTGCGCAGAATCTCGGCGCGCAGGACTTTCGGGTCCATGCCCGGTAACGGCCGCAAGTCGAACTCCAACGAACACTGGCCGCAGATGCGGTTGGGGTTGGGGTTGTCGCCGCCATGGATGCAGCCGAAGTTCATCGTTGGTTGCGGCACGCTGAACTGCGGATTGTTGAATTCACGCTGCCACAACAGGCGCAGACCACGCAGTTCGCCGATGGCATCGTGCATCGCTTCGAGGGCACTGTGGCCCAGGCGCGGATCCGACGAATGACCGCTCTGCCCGAGAATATCGATGCGCTCCATCATGATGCCTTTATGCATGCGGATCGGCTTGAGCCCGGTCGGCTCGCCGATCACCGCCGCACGGCCCAGCGGTCGCCCGGCCTCGGCCAACGCGCGGGCACCGGACATCGAGCTTTCTTCATCGCAGGTGGCGAGGATCAGCAGCGGCTGCTTGAACGGCTGATCAAGCAGCGGCAGCACGGCTTCGATAATCAGGGCGAAGAAGCCCTTCATGTCGCAACTGCCGAGCCCGACCCAGCGACCATCGACTTCGGTGAGTTTCAGCGGATCGGTCTGCCACAGTGCATCGTCGTACGGCACAGTGTCACTGTGCCCGGCCAGCACCAGCCCGCCGGGACCACTGCCGAAACTGGCGAGCAGATTGAATTTGCCGGGACTGACCTGCTGGATGTTGCAACTGAAACCCAGGTCACCGAGCCATCCGGCGAGCAGATCGATCACCGCCCGGTTGGACTGATCCAGGCTTGGCTGCGTACAACTGACCGACGGCGCGGCAATCAGCGCAGCGAACTGGTCTTGCATGGACGGCAAAGGCATCGCTGACTCCCACTCCCGATTTGAAGTCCATCATAGAGCCATCCGGCGTCAGGAATAAACCGCCGCAGGGCGTAGGAAGTTCGAGTCCTGTACACTGCACGGCCTTGGCAGCCACACATTCCCCCGGCTGCGCTCCCGATCCTGGATTTTCCGGCCATGCAGAAAGAAACCGAAATCAAACTCCGCGTCAGCCGCGAAACCCTCGCTGCCCTGCGCGAGCACCCGTTACTGAAAAAACGCAACAAAAATGGCTGGGAACGCCGTGAGTTGATGAACCAGTACTTCGACACCCCAGAGCGCGATCTGGCCCAGGCCAAAGTTGCCCTGCGCCTGCGCAAGGATGGCGACGAAGTGATTCAGACCCTCAAGACTCGCGGCCAGAGCGTCGCCGGTCTGTCCGAGCGTAACGAGTACGACTGGAAGTTGCCGAAAGCCAAGCTCGACGTGAAGAAACTCGACGGCGAATGCTGGCCCGAGTCGCTGGCCGAGCTGGACAAGAAAACCCTGAAACCGATCTTCACCACCGATTTCGTCCGCGAGCGCGCCGAAATCGCTTGGGGTCGTGGCAAGGCCAAAGTGGTCATCGAAGCCGCGCTGGACCTGGGTCATGTGGTAGTCGGCAAACAGAAAGAAGAAATCTGCGAGCTGGAACTGGAACTGCGCGAAGGCGAGCCTGCCGCGCTGCTGGAACTGGCCGCTGAACTGGCGCAAACCCTGGCGCTGATGCCGTGTGATATCAGCAAGGCCGAGCGCGGTTATCGTCTGTACGACGCCAACAGTTACTCGCTGAGCCTGCCGGCACCCGAGCTGACGCCGGAAACCCAGCTGGACGACGCTTTCGCCGCGCTGGGCTGGCACTTGCTCGGCAGCAGCCAGCGCCTGGCCGAACAGTACCGTTTCAACGGTCACTGGCGCCTGTTGCTGGACTGGGTCGAGAACCTCGCCGAAATGCGCGCCCTGCTCAGCAGCCTCGGCCAGGCCGCACCGCGTCCGTCGACCCACGACCTGCGCGTGGCGCTGGATGCCTTGCTGGAAGACTGGCGCCCACTGGTGCAGGTCGGCATCGAAGACGAAGACGTGCGCAAAGCTGCGCCGGAACAGTTCCTCGAAGAACTGGAAGACCCGCGTTGGGGCCTGTTCTCGCTGACCGCTTCGCGCTGGTTGCTGGCTCGCAGCTGGACGGCCGAGCGCAACGTGCGTGGCAACCGTCAGGGTGGCGCGCAGTTGCACAGCTGGTTGCCGCGCACATTGGGTGAAGAAGCCACGGCCCTGCAATTGCAGCGTTACCAGCAGCAGCCGGAAGATCTGGCCGAGCAATTGCCGCGTATCGAGCGTATTCAGGTCTGGTTGCACCACGCGCGTAACGTGCTGGAGATCCCGGAAATGGATCGCCTGTACGGCGAGCTGAACAAACTTGCGCAACTGGCCAACGAGCCGACGATCACTGACGAACTGCTCGATGCGCGCAAGCAGCAGGCGATTGCGGTTTACCAGAACCGTGCCTGGAAAATGCTGCTGCGCATGTAAGTCCGCCATCGCTGGCAAGCCAGCTCCCACAGGGTTCAGTGTTGGAATGCAGATTGTGTTTCAGCACAAAACCTGTGGGAGCTGGCTTGCCAGCGATGAAACCAACACAATCACCGCGCTAGACCGGGAGGCTGGTTGTGGACTTGATTTCGGAAAGCGCCACAATCGAATTCACTTCCTGAATCCCCGGCACCAGCGACAGTTTCTCGAAGAAGAACCGCTCGTACGCCTCGATATCCGCCGCGACAATACGCAGCAGAAAATCCACCGCGCCCATCAGCACATAACACTCCAGCACTTCCGGAAAGCCGCGAATCGCCTCGGTGAACTCGGTGAAGTTTGAACGCCCGTGGGCATTGAGTTTGATCTCGGCAAAAATCTGCGTATTCAGGCCAATCTTCTTGCGATCCAGCAACGTCACCTGCCCGCGAATGATGCCCTCCTCCTTCATCCGCTGAATCCGCCGCCAGCAGGGCGATTGCGACAGCCCAACCTGTTCGGCGATCTGCGCGCTCGATAGCGACGCATCCTCTTGCAGCAGGGCGAGAATCTTGCGGTCGTAGCTGTCCAGCTCGCTGTGCATATAAAAACCTCAAACAGATAACCTGGCGAATTGATCTATTCGCTGACTCGTCAATAACGCCGATTTTAGCCAAGAAATACCCATCAGCGAATGTAAAAATTTCTCCAGTGAATTTGGAGACTTGCCATGCCGCACCTTGAAGCCGTGAACAGCGCCCCCATCCGCGCCGACGTGTGGAACGTCAGCAATGCCCACTGCCTGGCGCAGTATCAAATCCTCGCCGAGGCCGAGCCGGATTTGCTGGTGCGGGTGTTGAACCTGTTCGCGTTGCAATTCCTTACCCCCGAGCAGGTCAATGTGCAGCGCCTGAATGATCTGTTGTCGATCGACCTTGTCATGGGCGGCCTGAGCTGGCATCGCGCGCAAGTGATTGCGGAAAAACTTCGGAACCTGATCAGCGTGTGCTCGGTGAATCTGCAAAACGCCGACACGGCGTGGGATGCGCAGGCGCAAGCGGCCGGCTGACAAATCCGGCAACGGCTTCGTCGGGTAGTGGCCCAACAGTCTGCGGGGCCACGACTATCCTTTGCGCACAGTCGCTCAAAAGGAGCCCGCATGTCCGTTCAACTCGCCACTCAGGACCGCTGGCTGGAACTCAACGATGTGTTGCGTGAACTGGTCGCCCAAGGCTTCATCAGCCAGGACTCGGCCGAACAGGCGCTGAACGCCCGTCGGCGCCACGCCGCCCACAGCCAGATGCACCCACTGGAATTCATCGCCAGCCAACAGCTCGACGACCTCAGCCGTCCGGGCAAACATCTCGACCTCGAAAGCCTGACCTTGTGGCTGGCGCAACAGGCCGGGCAGCCGTATTTGCGCATCGACCCGCTGAAGATCAACGTTGCCGCCATCACCCCGCTGATGTCCTACGCCTTTGCCCAACGGCACAAGATTCTTGCCGTCGCGGTCGACCGCGACTCGGTAACGGTGGCCAGTGCCCAGCCCTATGTGAATGGCTGGGAAGCCGATCTGACCCACGTCCTGAAACTGCCGATCAAGCGAGTGGTGGCCAACCCGGCGGATATCCAGCGTTTCAGCGTCGAGTTTTTCCGCCTGGCCAAATCGGTCAGCGGCGCCAGCAATGCCGATCAGCAAAGCGGCAACCTCGGCAACTTCGAACAACTGCTCAACCTCGGCGCCAGCGATCAGGAACCGGACGCCAACGACGCGCACATCGTCAACATCGTCGACTGGCTGTTCCAGTACGCCTTCCAGCAGCGCGCCAGCGATATCCACATCGAGCCGCGCCGCGAGCAAGGCACCGTGCGCTTTCGCATCGACGGCGTGCTGCACAACGTCTATCAATTCCCGCCGCAGGTGACCATGGCGATAGTCAGCCGCCTGAAAAGCCTCGGCCGGATGAATGTCGCCGAGAAGCGTAAACCCCAGGATGGCCGGGTCAAGACCAAGACCCCGGACGGCGGCGAGGTCGAGTTGCGGCTGTCGACCTTGCCCACGGCGTTCGGCGAAAAAATGGTCATGCGGATCTTCGACCCGGAGGTTCTGCTCAAGGACTTCGACCAGCTCGGGTTTTCAATTGACGACCTGCGCCGCTGGCAGGACATGACCCGCCAGCCCAACGGCATCATTCTGGTCACCGGGCCAACCGGTTCGGGGAAGACCACCACGCTGTACACCACGCTGAAAAAACTGGCGACGCCGGAGGTCAACCTCTGCACCATCGAGGATCCGATCGAAATGGTCGAACCGGCCTTCAACCAGATGCAGGTCCAGCACAACATCGACCTGAGCTTCGCCGCCGGCGTGCGTGCGCTGATGCGGCAAGACCCGGACATCATCATGATCGGCGAGATCCGCGACCTCGAAACCGCTGAAATGGCGATTCAGGCTGCACTGACCGGGCACCTGGTGCTGTCGACGCTGCACACCAACGATGCGCCGAGCGCGATCAGCCGTCTGCTGGAGCTCGGCGTGCCGCATTACTTGATCAAAGCCACCGTGCTTGGCGTCATGGCCCAACGGTTGGTGCGCACCCTGTGCCCGCACTGCAAGGCGCCCCTCACGCTTGAGGAAGAAGACTGGCAAACCCTGACCCGACCGTGGCAAGCACCGCTGCCGACGAATGCGCAACGCGCGATTGGTTGTCTGGAATGCCGCGATACCGGTTATCGCGGTCGCGCCGGGGTCTACGAAATCATGCAACTGAGCGATAGCCTCAAGGCGTTCATCACCCCCGACACCGACCTCACGGCGATCCGGCGCCAGGCGTTCAAGGAAGGTATGCGCAGCCTGCGCCTGTCCGGCGCACAGAAAGTCGCGGCCGGGCTGACGACGATCGAGGAGGTGTTGCGGGTGACGCCACAGAGCGAGCAGCGCTAGAGACGCTACCAGTCGATCACATTGACCTCGGCATTGGGCTTGATCCACAGCACGCTGCCGTCGGATTGCCGTTGCAGAATCGAGTGGTTGAGCTTGAGTCCTTTACCGGTGCGCAGATTTCGTACCGCGTCGGACTTGCTCGGGCTGAACATCAAGGTGCCCGGACTGTTCTGCGCCACCCGCACTCCATGTGGGTATTGCCAGTCGCCGACGGTTAGCGGATTTTCCAGCTGACCGTCCCACCGCAATAGCCGGTGCTGCTGGTCGAGTGTCACGGAGACACTCGACAACACGATGCCGCGCACTGAAACAGGCTCCCGGGCCATCCAGTCACTGACGGTGTACTCGTCGCCCTCCCGATAGATTCGGCTTTGCGCCGGCCAGGTCTCTCCGGCAATCTGCGCACCGGCCACCAGCGTACAAGCACTAAAACGCCAGCGCTCAGGTTGCAGACGGGTCTCCTCGGTGACACTCATCTTCAACCAGGTGCCGCCCGCACAGGGCCAGCCATCGACCACTTGATCCCCTACCAGCAGCAACTCGGCTTCGGGCAGGAAATACATTTTCAATGCCGAAACCTTTATCCCAGCAATGGCATGCGGAGCGATGAATTCAGCACTGCGTACACTGGCCAGACCATGGATTTGCGGCTCACCCTTCTCGTCCAGCGGTTCGAGCGTACTCAGGTGCACACTGGCACCGGCCGGCAAAGTCAGCTCCCCGACCTGAACAGCGTGATCGAGCGTGGGATTACGCAGCTGACGCTCCCGGTGATCGACCCATAGCCGATACGAGGTCAAGCCAACAACGCTGACACAGACCAATGCCATGGCCCCGACCTTGCGTGGATGCCGCAGCAACGGCCTGCGCCACGCCGGTATACACAGCATGATCAGCAGCACGGGCAGGCCGATGAAACCGACCATGAGAAACCACCAGAACATGGCATAAAACAAAGCAGGAAAATTCAAGGCAGCGTCCATGCGTGAAAACCATCGCGCATGGTGCCAAACAACTCGTTGGAGCCCTAGCGCTAGATTGCGCAACAGGCTGAAACAGAGCACTCATGGAACCGGATCGGGCAAATGACGATCCAAGGCCGTAGTTAACCCCCAGGAGTCATCTCATCATGCGTCTCAAACTTGCTGTCGCCACCCTTGCCTTGCTGTCCCTCCCTGTTGGTTCAGCGATGGCCGACAGCTTTTGGCGTAACGTCATTTCGTCCGGCGCCACCACTGGCTCGACCTACCTGACCTTCAAGGATCACAAGCTGATCGTCGCCGCACAGGACGATGCCGGCAGTTTCGTTGCCAGTGATGGCGGGATCCGTGGCCCGTACCTGGAAGCGGCGATGCAGAAAGTCCGCGCCGACAATCCGGGCCTGCAAGCGACGGACATGGAACTGGCGAACGCGATTCTGGCGAAGAACGCCGTGGCTTCCGAATAAGCCTTTCGCCCACAAAAATGCCGCTCATATGAGCGGCATTTTTTTGCCCGCTATTTTCAGATGCACCATAGAACCCTGTGGGAGCGGGCTTGCCCGCGATGGCGGTGCAGCATTCACCCAATATGCTGGATCTGCCCGCTCCCACAGGATTTGGATAACTTCCAGAAAAGTCAGCGGTAATCATCCACCGGCACGCAAGCGCAAAACAGATTGCGGTCGCCATAGACGTTATCCACCCGATTCACCGCCGGCCAATATTTGTGCGCCTTGGTATGCGCATCCGGAGTAATGCCCTGCTCGATACTGTAAGGCCGCTCCCACACCCCGGTAACATCCGCCAACGTGTGCGGCGCACGCTTGAGCGGGTTGTCTTCCGCCGGCCAGTTGCCGTTCTGCACCTCGCTGATTTCTGCGCGAATGCTCAACATGGCGCCGATAAAGCGGTCCAGTTCGGCCTTCGACTCGCTCTCGGTCGGCTCGACCATCAACGTCCCCGGCACCGGGAATGACATGGTCGGCGCATGGAAGCCATAGTCCATCAGGCGCTTGGCGACATCTTCTTCGCTGATCCCGGTCTGTGCCTTCAGCGGCCGCAGATCAAGAATGCATTCATGCGCCACTCGCCCGTTGCGCCCGGTATACAGCACCGGAAACGCGCCGGATAAATGTTGCGCCAGATAGTTTGCCGCCAGAATCGCCACCTCACTGGCATCGGCCAGTTGCGGGCCCATCATGGCGATGTACATCCAGCTGATCGGCAGAATACTTGCGCTGCCCCACGGCGCGGCACTGACCGCACCGTTCTGCGTCAGCGGTCCGTCAATCGGCACCACTGGGTGGTTGGCGACAAATGGCGCCAGATGCGCACGAATGCCGATCGGCCCCATGCCCGGCCCGCCGCCGCCATGGGGAATGCAGAACGTCTTGTGCAGGTTCATGTGTGACACGTCGGCGCCGATGTCTGCCGGCCGCGCCAGCCCGACCTGCGCGTTGAGGTTGGCGCCGTCCATGTACACCTGACCGCCGTGCTGGTGGATAACTTCGCAGATTTCGCTGATGCCTTCTTCATACACGCCATGAGTCGACGGATACGTCGCCATCAGGCACGACAACCTGGCCCCGGCCTCGGCGGCTTTGGCCTTCAGATCATCCAGATCGACATTGCCCGCCTCGTCGCACTCGACAATCACCACACGCATTCCGGCCATCTGCGCCGAGGCCGGATTGGTGCCGTGGGCCGAGGACGGAATCAGGCAGATATCCCGCGCCCCCTGCTGGCGGCTCTCGTGATATTTGCGGATCGCCAGCAGCCCGGCGTACTCACCCTGAGCGCCGGAGTTGGGCTGCATGCAAATCGCATCGAACCCAGTGATCGCGCACAGCCAGCGCTCGAGCTCTTCGATCATCAGGGTGTAGCCGACTGCCTGCTCTCGGGGCACAAACGGATGTAGGTTGGCGAACTGCGGCCAGGTGATCGGGATCATCTCGCTGGTGGCGTTGAGTTTCATCGTGCAGGAGCCCAGCGGGATCATCGACTGGTTGAGCGCCAGGTCCTTGTTCTCCAGTTGCTTGAGGTAACGCAGCATCTCGGTTTCGCTGTGATGAGCGTTGAACACCGGATGGCGCAGGTAAGGCGTCTTGCGCTGGAGGTTGTCGGGTATGCCTGAAACCAGCACTTCAGCATCGAGATCGTCGACGTTCAAACCATGATCGGCACCAAGCAGCACATTGAACAACTTCGCCACGGTACTTTCATCGCTCGTCTCATCCAGGCTCAGACCAACGCGACCACGGCCGAGGATTCTCAGGTTGATCTGCGCGGCCTGGGCGCTTCCGATGATTGCGGTTTGCGCGCCGCCAACGTCCAGCGTCAGCGTGTCGAAAAACCGTGCGTTGACCCGTTTGATGCCGTGGCGCTCAAGACCCGCCGCGAGGATGCAGGTCAGCCGATGTACGCGCTGGGCGATTCGTTTCAAACCTTCCGGCCCGTGGTAAACCGCATAGAAACTGGCGATGTTGGCCAATAACACCTGTGCCGTGCAGATATTCGAATTGGCCTTCTCGCGGCGGATATGTTGCTCGCGGGTTTGCAGGGCCATGCGCAGTGCCACGTTGCCCCGGGCATCCTTCGACACGCCAATGATCCGCCCGGGAATCGCCCGTTTGTATTCCTCGCGGCTGGCAAAAAATGCCGCGTGCGGCCCACCGTAGCCCATGGGCACGCCGAAACGCTGGGACGAGCCGAACACCACATCAGCGCCCAATTCACCCGGCGGCGTCAGCAACAACAAACTCAATAGATCAGTGGCGACGCAGGCCAACGCCTGCTGTGCATGCAGGTGGTCAATCAGCGGCTGCAAATCAGCGATTTCGCCGTGGGTGTCGGGATATTGCAGCAGTGCGCCGAACACCTGATGCTGCTTCAAGTTATCCACAGCATCGATGATCAACTCGAAGCCAAACCCCTCGGCACGGGTCTGCACCACGGAAACGGTTTGCGGATGACAGTTCTCGTCGACAAAAAACAGATTGCTCTTCGACTTGGCAACGCGCTTGGCCAGTGCCATGGCTTCAGCGGCGGCGGTGGCCTCATCGAGCAACGAAGCGTTAGCCAGTTCGAGGCCGGTAAGGTCGATGGTCATTTGCTGGAAGTTCAGCAAGGCTTCGAGCCGACCTTGGGCGATCTCCGGTTGATACGGCGTGTACGCGGTGTACCAACCGGGATTTTCCAGCACGTTGCGCAAGATAACGCTGGGTGTGAGGGTGCCGTGGTAGCCCATGCCGATCAGGCTGGTCCACACCTGATTCTGCTCGGCATACCCGCGCAGTCTGGCCAGTGCGGCTTGCTCATCCAGCGCCGGCGGCAGATCGAGCGGGCGATTGAAGCGAATGCCCGGCGGCACGGTCTGCTCGATCAGTTCGACCCGGCTGCCGAGACCGAGACTGTCGAGCATGGCTTGTTGCTCAGCGGCATCCGGGCCGAGGTGACGGCGCAGGAAGGCCTCGGAATCGCGTAACTGGCTCAGGGACGGCAACTGGGACATGACGGGCTCTCTCTAGGCTGGCGCTCGGCGTCAATGCAACACGGTCAAACCAGCATAGCAGCCCGTGTCGCAACTCATTTTCAGTACAGACGCCCGCTCCCACACTGGATTTTCATTGCCCATGAAAAAGCCCCGACGAGTCGGGGCTTTGGGGTATCGCTCGAAGCTTATTCGCCGATGGCTGCCTTGTAGGCCGCGGCATCCAGCAGCTTGTCCAGCTCAGCCTTGTCGCTTGGCTTGAGTTTGAAGATCCAGGCAGCGTACGGCTCGTTGTTCAGTTCTTCCGGCGAGTTGGCCAGTTCTTCGTTGACCGCGATCACTTCTCCGCCAACTGGGGAGTAGATGTCGGAAGCCGCCTTCACCGACTCAACAACACCTGCTGCATCACCGGCAGCAAACACTTTGCCGACCTCAGCCAGTTCAACGAACACCACGTCACCCAGCGCTTCCTGCGCGTGATCGCTGATGCCCACAGTGACGGTGCCGTCAGCTTCCAGACGTGCCCATTCGTGACTTTCGGCAAAACGCAGTTCGGCAGGGATATCGCTCATCTTCGGTGTCCTCAAGAAATTGTCAGCGGTCTGCCCGCCGGAAAAGGTTAGATCAAAGTTTTGCCGTGGCGCACGAAGGTCGGTTTGACCACGCGTACCGGATACCACTTGCCACGGATTTCCACTTCGGCGCGGTCGGCGGTGGCCATCGGAACACGCGCCAGGGCAATCGATTTGCTTAGCGTAGGAGAGAAACTACCACTGGTGATCTCCCCTTCGCCAACATCGGCGATGCGAACCACCTGATGAGCACGCAAAACACCGCGTTCTTCGAGCACCAGACCGACCAGTTTGTGCGCAACACCCGCGGCTTTTTCTGCCTCCAGCGCGGCGCGGCCGATGAACTGGCGCGAGGCCGGTTCCCAGGCAATGCTCCAGGCCATGTTCGAGGCAAGCGGCGAAACGTCCTGATGAATGTCTTGACCGTAGAGGTTCATCCCGGCCTCAACCCGCAAGGTGTCGCGGGCACCAAGGCCGATCGGCGAAATGCCGGCACCGACCAGATCGTTGAAAAACGCTGGAGCCTGATCAGCCGGCAAGGCGATTTCCAGACCGTCTTCACCGGTGTAACCGGTACGGGCGATGAACCAGTCGCCGTCGGCGTGCGCTTCGAAAGGTTTGAGCTGCTGGATCAGCGAGGCGCGGGACTGGGTGACCAGTTCGGCAATCTTGTGCCGGGCCTGCGGGCCTTGAATGGCGAGCATGGCCAGTTCGGAGCGCTCGTGCAGCTGCACGTCGTAACCGCCCACTTGCGCATTCATCCAGGCCAGGTCCTGATCGCGGGTGGAGGCGTTGAACACCAGCCGATAACCGTCCTCGAGACGGTAGACGATCATGTCGTCGACGATACCGCCACGCTCGTTGAGCATGGTGCTGTACAACGCACGGCCGGGGTTGTGCAGGCGTTCGACATCATTGGCCAGCAAATGCTGCAGCCAGGCTTTGGCCTGAACACCGGTGACATCAATTACGGTCATGTGGGAAACATCGAACACCCCGCAATCGCGGCGCACTTCGTGGTGCTCCTCGACCTGCGAGCCGTAATGCAGTGGCATGTCCCAACCGCCAAAATCGACCATCTTCGCGCCGAGGGCGAGATGCAGGTCATACAGAGGCGTACGCTGTCCCATGGGTTTCTCCTTCCGGGCGTGGCGAAGGTGCGGACAGCCGCTGCACGGGTGAAAGCCTTGAAATAGAAGGCTCTCAGCCGATTCCAGCGAACAGATCTGTCAGACGAACCGCACCGAATGCCGCGCATTGTAGCCGCATGATTCAGGACTCACTACTAAGTGTTTCGGTGCGCCGAGCGGCGGATCAGTCCGATAACCGGCAATAAACCCACCAGAACCAGAGTCAGCGCTGGCAACGATGCCCGCGCCCATTCGCCTTCGCTGGTCATTTCAAAGATGCGCACGGCCAGCGTGTCCCAGCCAAACGGGCGCATCAGCAGGGTCGCGGGCATTTCCTTGAGGACATCGACGAACACCAGCAACGCCGCGCTCAACGTGCCGGGCAGCAACAGTGGCAGATACACTTTGAAAAACAGTCGCGGCCCACTGACACCCAGGCTACGTGCCGCTTCGGGCAAAGACGGCCGTATACGCGCCAGACTGTTCTCCAGCGGACCATAGGCGACAGCCATGAAGCGCACCAGATAAGCCATCAGCAACGCCGCCAGACTGCCCAGCAGCAAGGGTTTGCCGGCGCCACCGAGCCAGCCCGAAAGCGGGATCACCAGTTCGCGATCCAGATAACTGAACGCCAGCATGATCGAGACCGCCAGCACCGAGCCCGGCAAGGCGTAGCCAAGATTGGCCAGACTGACGCCGGAACGGATCACCGGAGTCGGTGCCAAGCGTCGGGCAAACGCCAGCAACAACGCGACGCTGACGGTGATCAACGCGGCCATGCCGCCCAGATACAGGGTGTGGACGATCAGCCCGGCGTAACGCTCATCGAGATCGAAACGGCCGCGCTGCCAGAACCAGACGAGCAGCTGCAGCATCGGAATGACGAAAGCGCAGGCGAAGACCAATCCGCACCAGCTCATCGCCGCGAGCGCCGTGAATCCACGCAGGTGGTACAGCGCCTTGACCCGTGGCCGCTCGTTGCCCGCCCGATTGGCCCCGCGTGCGCGGCGTTCGCCGTACAGCACCAGCATCACCACCAGCAACAACAGGCTGGCCAGTTGCGCCGCGCTCGGCAGGCTGAAGAAGCCGTACCAGGTTTTGTAGATGGCCGTGGTGAAGGTGTCGAAGTTGAACACCGAGACTGCGCCGAAATCCGCCAGAGTCTCCATCAGCGCCAGCGCTACACCGGCGCCGATCGCCGGCCGCGCCATCGGCAACGCAACGCGCCAGAACGCTTGCCACGGCGATTGCCCGAGCACCCGTGCGGCTTCCATCAGGCCTTTGCCCTGAGCAAGAAACGCGCTGCGCGCCAGCAGGTAAACGTAGGGATAGAAGACCAGCACCAACACCACAATTACCCCGCCGGTGGAGCGTACCCGTGGCAACCGCAGGCCAGTGCCGAACCATTCACGCAGCAGCGTTTGCACGGGGCCGGCGAAATCCAGCAGGCCGACGAAAACGAAGGCCAGTACGTAGGCCGGGATGGCGAACGGCAGCATCAGCGCCCAGTCGAGCCAGCGCCGCCCAGGGAATTCGCAGAGGCTGGTGAGCCAGGCGAGGCTGACACCGAGTAGCGTCACGCCGACACCGACGCCGAGCACCAGGGTCAGGGTGTTACCCAACAGGCGCGGCATCTGGGTTTCCCACAGGTGCGACCAGATCTGCTGATCGATGGTCTGCCAGGAGAGCAACAGGACACTCAGGGGCAACAGCACCAGCGCGGCGATGGCGAAGACAATGGGATACCAGCGGCGTTGGGCGGGGTGGGCCACTTTTGAATCTCTGGAGGGATTGGGGTGTTCTTGGGATTAGGGTTTCAGGTTGAGATTGCTGCCCTCACCCTAACCCTCTCCCGGGGGGAGAGGGGACTGACCGAGGTGCTCATGCAAGCTACATCGACCTGAAACATCGAGTCGAACTCAGGATTTGAATCCAACTCAGATCGGCTCCCTTTTCCCCCTCTCCCTTGGGGAGAGGGCTGGGGTGAGGGGCTGGATCTTGAAGCAGACAAATATATCGAAAAAGCCTCAGTTCCAACCCGCCCGATCCATCATCCGGATCGCCTCGGCCTGACGCTTGCCCGCCACTTCCACCGGCAAGGTATCAGCGACAAACTGGCCCCACGCAGCCACTTCTTCCGAAGGCTTCACCGCCGGGTTGGCCGGGAATTCCTGGTTTACGTCGGCAAAAATCTTCTGCGCCTCAGGCGTGGTCATCCACTCGACCAGGGCTTTGGCCGCTTCCGGGTGCGGTGCATGCTTGGTCAGGCCGATCCCCGACAGGTTGACGTGCACGCCGCGATCCGCCTGATTCGGCCAGAACAGTTTCACCGGCAGATCCGGCTTCTGCTTGTGCAGTCGACCGTAGTAGTAAGTGTTGACGATGCCGACGTCGCACTGGCCGGCGTTGATCGCCTCAAGCACCGCGACGTCATCGGAGAACACGTCGGTGGACAGGTTGTTGACCCAGCCCTTGAGGATTTTCTCGGTTTTCTCGGCGCCGTGGACTTCGATCATGGTCGCCGTCAGCGACTGGTTGTAGACCTTCTTCGCCGTGCGCAGGCACAGGCGCCCTTCCCAGTTCTTGTCGGCCAGCGCTTCGTAGGTGGTCAATTCACCCGGTTTAACACGCTCAGTGGAATAGGCGATGGTCCGCGCACGCAGGCTCAGGCCAGTCCACGCATGGCTGGACGAGCGATATTGCAAAGGAATGTTGGCGTCGATGGTTTTCGACGTAAACGGCTGGAGGATGCCCATCTGCTCGGCCTGCCAGAGGTTGCCGGCATCGACGGTCAGCAGCAGGTCGGCGGTGGCGTTCTCGCCTTCGGCCTTGATGCGCTGCATCAGCGGCGCTTCCTTGTCGGTGATGAACTTGATCTTCACCCCGGTCTTGGCGGTGTATGCATCGAACACTGGCTTGATCAGCTCATCGATGCGCGAGGAGTAAACCACAACCTCGTCGGCGGCCTGGGCAGTGGTACTGCCAATCAGGGTCAAGGCCAGTGCGGTCAGAAGACGCTTGGGTGCCAACATGGGAGTGGTCTCTCGGTCGGAAAATGTGGGCCAAATGATAAGGACTCACATTTACCAGCTCAATCGATCACTGTTCGAAGGAGTTACCAGATGTTGCACAGCGTGTTTTTGTAGTGGCTTCACCGACGCCATTGCGGGCAAGCCCGCTCCAATAGGGTCTTCGGGTGTACACAACATTGATGTTTCACACCGACCACTGTGGGAGCGGGCTTGCCCGCGAAGAGGCCATCAGCCTCAATGAAAATGTCAGGCTTTAGCGAGCGCGGGAAGATCACCGGTCAAGCCGAGGGCTTCACGCACAAATAACGCTTTCGCTTCGGGTATCTGCTCGACCAGTTTCAAACCCGTGTTACGCAACCAGCGCAACGGCAGCGGATCTGCCTGGAACAATCGCTCAAACCCTTCCATCGCCGCCATCAGCGCCAGATTGTGCGGCATGCGTCGACGCTCGTAGCGGCTCAAGACCTTCACGTCCGCCAGTCGCTCACCGCGCTCGTTCGCTTGCAGCAGCACTTCGGCCAACACCGCCGCGTCGAGGAAGCCCAGGTTCACACCCTGCCCCGCCAAAGGGTGAATGGTGTGCGCAGCGTCGCCAATCAGCGCCAGCCCTTCAGTCACGTAACGCTTGGCATGCCGCTGACGCAGCGGCACGCACAGACGTGGGTCGGCACTGACGACTTCGCCCAGACGACCTTCAAACGCACGCTCCAGCTCACGGCAGAAGTCCGCCTCATCCAGCTTCATCAAGCGTTCGGCCTCGCTCGGCGTGGTCGACCAGACGATCGAACACCAATCCTGCTGGCCGTCGCGCTCCAGCGGCAGAAACGCCAGCGGGCCGTGATCGGTGAAGCGTTGCCACGCGGTCATCTGATGCGGTTTGCTGCTACGCACGCTGGTGACAATGGCGTGATGCAGGTAATCCCATTCGCGGGTGGCCACGCCGGTCAGGCGGCGTACGGCCGAATTGGCGCCATCCGCTGCGATCACCAGTGGCGCACGCAATTGCCGACCATCGGCCAGCGTCAGCAGCCAGTCATCGCCCGAGCGACGCATCTGTTCCAGTCGCGCATTGGCCAGCATGCCCAGATCGCAATCGTGCAAACGGTCGAGCAAGGCATCCTGGACCACGCGGTTCTCGACGATATGGCCGAGTACCTCGGCGTGCACGCTGCTCGCCGAGAAATGAATCTGCCCGGTGCCACTGCCGTCCCACACGTGCATGTCGGTGTACGGGCTGCTGCGCCGCTTGGCGATGCCATCCCACACGCCGAGGCGTTCGAGGATTCGCTGGCTGGCCGCCGACAGCGCACTGACACGCGGTTCAAACGCCGCGTCGGCATCGAACGGTTTCACGCTCAACGGGCTGCCGTCGAGCAGCAATACTTCCAGCCCGCTGTCCTGCAACGCCAGCGCGAGGGCGCTGCCGACCATTCCGGCTCCGACAATCAGCAGATCTGCGCGCATTTCCATGCTTTAAGCCTGTCTCGCTTGCGGCTTGAGCCGCACGTAAAGGGTTTTACCGACCCGCGCCACAAGGTTGCCGGCGCCGTCATGAATGTCGACCTGCAACTGCGGCAGGTATTTCTCGCCACTGGCGGTCTGCCGGCGGATCTCGTCGAGCAAGGTCTCGTCGATGCTGAAGCGGGCGAATACCGGGCCTTTGCCCGGCGCAATGAAATCGATATCGGCCGCCTTGTCCCAGACGATGTACCGCGAACCGAGGTTTTCCATCAGCATCAGCATGAAAAACGGATCAACCATCGAATACAGACTGCCGCCGAACTGGGTACCGACGTAGTTGCGGTTATACCAGCCCAGGCCCATCGACACCTGAATGTCGCGGAAGTCATCGCTGATATGTCGAACCCGTACACCGGCGCCGAGGTACGGCGGGTAGAACGTCATCACCCAGCGCATCAAGCGCGCTTTGCCAAATCTGGCGGTCAACCACTTAAGCATCCGGTCGGGTTCCCAACCCCATCGCCTGACGGGCAAACCAGCGCTTGGCTGGCGGCAACAGATCGAGGCCGAGCAGACCGATATTACGGCCCAGCGAAACCAGCGGTTGCGTGCTGCCGAACAAGCGCGTGACCTGATCGGAGAAACCAACTGTAAGGTCCTGATCGAGACGCTGACGCTCGCGATACGCCTGCAAGGTGGCGAAGTCGCCGAGCGGTTTGTCGCTGCTCAACAAAGCGGCGGCCAAGGCATCGGCATCGCGCAGAGACAGGTTGAAACCCTGACCGGCAATCGGATGCAGGCTGTGCGCCGCGTTGCCGAGCACGGCCAGATGCGAACGCACCTGTTCCTCAGCTTCAACCAGCGACAGCGGATACAAATGCCGCGCGCCGACCTGTTTCAGCGTACCGAGGCGATAGCCGAAAACGCCCTGCAATTCGCTGAGGAAATCGCGCTCACTCAAGTCCGCCAGACGCTGCGCGTCCATGCCCAGACGCGTCCAGACCAGCGCGCAGCGATTTTCCGGCAGTGGCAGCAGCGCCATCGGGCCTTCGTCGGTGAAGCGCTCGAAGGCCATGCCGTTATGCGCTTCGCTCGGGGTGATGTTGGCGATCAGCGCGCTCTGGTTATACGGACGCTTGCGCACGTTGATGCCCAATTGCTCGCGCAGCCCCGAGCGCCCGCCATCGGCGAGCACCGCGAGGTCGCATTCAAGGGTGGTTTCATCATTGAGCGTCAGGCGATAGCCATCCGGCAGCGGCTCCATGCGCGTGACTTCCGCCGGGCAGCGCCAGCTGATCACGTCTTTGTCGATGTGCTGCCACAGGCACTGGCCGAGCCAGGCGTTTTCCACCACATAACCGAGTGCAGGTACGCCCTCTTCCATCGCCGACAAACGTGCGGTGGAGAAGCGGCCACGGTCGGAAACGTGGATCTGTTTGATCGGCTCGGCTCGGCGGGAGATTTCCTGCCACACGCCCAGCCGTTGATAAATCTGCCGCGAGCCGAAGGACAACGCCGACGAACGCGCGTCGTAGCTCGGCTGCCAGCTGTCGCCGGGGGCGAACGGCTCGATCAGGACAATTTTCCAGCCACGGGCCTTGGCCCCGGCCTGCAAGGCCAACGCCAGACTGGCGCCGACCAGGCCGCCACCGATGATTGCCAGATTGACTCGACTCATGCTGCGTGTGTCCGTGCTTGCGCCATCAGCGCTTCGATTTCGGCGACGGTTTTCGGCACGCCGCTGGTGAGGATTTCACAACCGGTTTTGGTCACCACCACGTCGTCCTCGATGCGTACGCCAATGCCGCGCCATTTCTTCGCGACGTTCTGATTGTCCGGGGCAATGTAGATACCCGGCTCGACGGTCAGCGCCATGCCGACCTCCAGCACGCGCCATTCGCCGCCGACCTTGTACTCGCCGACGTCGTGCACATCCATGCCCAGCCAGTGGCCGGCGCGGTGCATGTAAAAGGCTTTATAGGCTTCTGTCGCGATCAACTCGTCGACTTCGCCTTGCAGCAATCCAAGTTTCACCAGCCCGGTGGTAATCACTCGAACCGTGGCCTCATGCGCCTGATTCCAATGCTTGTTCGGAGCGATTTCGGCGAACGCGGCTTCCTGCGAGGCCAGCACCAATTCGTAGATCGCTTTCTGCTCGGGCGAAAACTTGCCGTTGACCGGCCAGGTGCGGGTGATGTCGCTGGCGTAGCAATCGATCTCGCAACCGGCGTCGATCAGCACCAGATCACCGTCCTTGAGCAGTGCGTCATTCTGCTGGTAATGCAGGATGCAGCTGTTGCGCCCGGCCGCGACGATCGAGCCGTAGGCCGGCATCTTCGCCCCGCCCTTGCGGAATTCGTAGTCGAGTTCGGCTTCGAGGCTGTACTCATAAAGCCCGGCACGGCTGGCCTGCATCGCCCGGATGTGGGCCTGGGCCGAGATCCGTGCGGCTTCGCGCATCACCTTCACTTCTGCCGCCGATTTATACAGGCGCATGTCGTGCAGCAGATGATCCAGGGCAACGAATTCGTTCGGCGGCTGGGCGCCGAGATGCGCTTTAGAGCGGATCACGTTGATCCAGTCCATCAGGTGGCGGTCGAATTCGGGGTTGCTGCCCATCGCCGAATACACCCGGTCGCGGCCTTCGATCAGGCCCGGCAGGATGTCGTCGATATCGGTAATCGGGAACGCGTCGTCAGCGCCAAAGTCGCGGATCGCGCCTTCCTGGCCTGCGCGCAAGCCGTCCCACAATTCGCGTTCGGCGTTGCGTTCACGGCAGAACAGCACGTATTCGCCGTGCTCACGGCCGGGCATCAAGACGATGACGGCCTGCGGCTCGGGGAAACCGCTGAGGTACTGGAAGTCGCTGTCCTGACGGTAGACATGCTCGACGTCGCGGTTGCGGATCGCTACCGCGGCGGCAGGCAGAATCGCGATGCTGTTGGGTTCCATCTGCGCCATCAGGGCCTTGCGGCGACGGCTGTATTCCGCTTTCGGGATATGGATCATGGGCAGATGGCTTTCCCTGGCACGCGATTAATGCAGCGACGGCTTGGCGGCTGGCGGCACGTCGGCTTTCTTGGTTTCCGAGAACAGCAGCAGCGGCGCGACGCGCAGGTACTCCATGACTTCCATGTAGTCGGTTTCGCCGTCTTCGGATTCTTCCAGGGCGTCTTGCACCTGGGAAATGGCGGCCAGATCCTGCAGCACTTCGGTAGCTTCGGTGCTGAGCATGCTGCTGTCGCGGCAGTTCAGGCCGAAACCGCTGAGGAAGCCCTGGCACCACTCGCCCAATGCAGCGGCGCGCTCAGCCAGCGGTGCGTCATCGGTCGGCAGCAGCAGAACGACGGTGACGTCGTCGCCGGTCAGCTCGCCCTTGACCATCTCTTGCAGGCCGATCAGGGCGTTGCGGACGTTGTCCTGGATGTCGCCTTCGAGCAGTTCGGCGGCGTCGATCAGCCAGCCTTCGTTATCGAAGCCGGCACCGGCGCAGCTGCGTCCGAGCAGCACGCCATGCAGTTCGGCAGGCGAGACGTTGTGGCCGCTGGAAGTCAGCAGGGTGGCAAAGGCTTGGTACGGGGAATTCGCAATGGTCATGGGCAGCTAGGCGCCAGACGGCGCTATGTCTAGAATGAAGGCCTTGTATCCTACATCGACAGACTCGCCAAGACTATTAAAGGCTGTCCGCCAGCTAACCCATCAGACAGTGAATCCAATGGAAGACAACGACCTGCAAGCGCTGATGGCCAGACTCGAACTGCTGATTGGCCGAGTCGAGCAACTAAAGAGCCAAAACGGACTCTTACTAGCTCAGGAAAAGACCTGGCGCGAGGAACGCGCGCACCTCATTGAAAAAAACGAAATCGCCCGGCGTAAGGTCGAATCGATGATTTCGCGCCTCAAGGCCCTGGAGCAAGACTCATGAGTTCAAGCAATAGCGTTACCGTGCAGATCCTCGACAAAGAGTATTCGATCATCTGCCCGCAGGAAGAACGCAGCAACCTGGTCAGTGCCGCACGCTACCTCGACGGCAAGATGCGCGAGATCCGCAGCAGCGGCAAAGTCATCGGCGCCGACCGCATTGCCGTGATGGCCGCGCTGAACATCACCCACGACCTCTTGCACAAAGAAGAGCGCCCGGACATCCAGGCCAGCGGCTCGACCCGTGAACAGGTGCGCGACTTGCTCGATCGTGTCGATCTGGTCCTGGCCGACGATCCGGACATCAGCAAGGGCTGATTCGCCAGGCCGCTTGAGGTATACTCGCGGCACTCCCTGGGGTGCTTGCCAGTTGACGATGTCCCTGAGCCGATTCGCACTACCCTGGAAGTTGCACGTTGGGCTGGTGTGCATGTCCGCCAGACGGAAAGCCTTAAAGTCTACTGCATCTTCCACCTTGAACTTTCGGGTTCAAGGGCTAAGTTGACAGCGGTTCATCCGGGGAGCCTTATTCGAATCCGATGTCGGTGAAAACCGACATCGGATTTTTTATGCGTACGTTTTCGTCCAACCTGCCGAAGCCGAACCATGACCGAACCCGCGCTGCTACCCCGCCCGCAACTCCGTCGCCTGCTGCGCAAGGCGCGCCGCTCACTGACTCCCGGTGAACAACGGCAGGCCGCCAAGGGCCTGTTCCGGCAACTGGCCCAAGACCCGCTTTTTCGCCGGGCAAAACATATCTCCCTGTACCTGCCCACTGACGGTGAAATCGACCCGCGACTGCTGCTGCGCGAAGCCCAGCGTCGGGGCAAGGCCACGTATTTGCCGGTACTCAGCGCCTGGCCGCGAACCAAAATGGTCTTCCAGCGCATCCGCCCCGGCGAGAAACTCAAGCCCAATCGCTTCCGCATTCTCGAACCGCGCGCGCAGTTGGCGCGCCAGCGGAAAATCTGGACGCTGGACCTGGTGTTGTTACCGCTGGTGGGGTTTGACGATGTCGGTGGGCGACTGGGAATGGGCGGCGGCTTCTATGATCGCAGCCTGGCGTACCTGGCGCGGCGCCGGAACTGGCGCAAGCCGACACTGCTCGGGCTGGCTCATGAGTGTCAGAAAGTCGAACGACTGGCGCAGGCGAGTTGGGATGTTCCGTTACAAGGCACGGTCACCGACAAGGCATGGTATTTCGCGGGATAGGACGCCGCGCAAATCAGCGGCGTCGGGAAGGCAGTTTCAGCGCTTGAAGGCGGTCGACTGTTGAACCTGTTGCGCCACTTCAATCGGTGCATCGGCCTTGTTGGCCCACAGACTCTGTGCATAACCGGTGGTCACGACACCGAGGCCGAACAAAATCACCAAAGTCCACAGCAAATCCGGTTTGCGTTTCATCGATTGCCCCCCTCAAGGCACATCATCACGATGACAGCAGCGGTTTCCATTCGTAGGCCGTGCAGCAGCGTCAAGCTTTAAAGGCCGGCATTTTGCGACAACGTGAACCTGCGCGCAAACGCTGACGTCAACCGACCGTCGGTTTGTCATAAAATTGCCCGACAACTTGCCCAATGAACGCTTCAGGAGCAAAAACCATGGCCTATTGGCTGATGAAATCCGAGCCGGACGAACTCTCGATCAAAGATCTGGAAAAACTCGGCAAAGCGCGCTGGGACGGGGTTCGCAACTATCAGGCACGCAACTTCCTGCGGGCGATGGCGGTAGGTGATGAGTTCTTTTTCTACCATTCCAGCTGTCCTGAGCCAGGGATTGCCGGTATCGGGAAAATAATCGAGGCGGCGTACCCGGATCCCACCGCACTGGAACCGGAAAGCCATTACTTCGACCCCAAAGCCACGCCGGAGAAAAACGCCTGGAGTGCGATCGATGTGGCGCATGTCGAGACGTTTGCGCGGGTCTTGAAGCTCGATTACCTGAAACAGCAGACCGCGCTGGCGCAAATGCCACTGGTGCAGAAAGGCTCGCGGCTTTCAGTGATGCCCGTCACCGCCGAACAATGGGCCGCTGTGCTCGGCCTGCGCTGAGAACCGCCCGGTCACGCACTGTTGGCAGACAAAAGGGTCTAGGCTTGCCGCTCATTTGATTGACATCAAGCGCCCCCAGCGCTTGAACCGTCAGACTGGACGCCACAGCCGCAGGATGCCCCCCATGTCGACGCACCGCCGTTCCTCACTGTTATTTGCCGGATCGCTCATAGCCTTATTATTGGCCGCCGGCGGCTTCGGTTACTGGAAGTCGATCAGCAGTCGCCTGCCCGAGGGGCTGTCGGCCGGCAACGGACGACTTGAGGCCACCGAAGTGCAGATCGCCAGCAAGACACCCGGTCGCCTCGCCGAGGTGCTGGTCGATGAAGGCGACAAGGTCACTCAAGGCCAACTACTGGCGCGCATGGACACCCGCACCCTTGAAGCCCAGCGCAACCAGGCCGAAGCCGAGGTCTTGCGCGCTCGGGAAAACCTTAACGCCGCGCAGGCCAATGTGCAGTTGCGTCAGAGTGAGCTACTGCTGGCCCAGCAGGAACTCGGGCGCTCTCAGTCGCTGTTCAAGCACGGTTTCGTCAGCGCTCAGGTCATCGATCAATTGCAGTCGCGCATCGGCACCGGCAACGCTGCCGTGACGGCGGCACGCGCCCAAGTGTCGGCGGTTGCTGCAGCGATCGGCGCAGCGCAGGCGCAGGTCGCTCAACTGACCAGCGAAATCGACGACAGCAGCCTGCGCGCGCCGATTGATGGCGTGATCCAGTTACGCATGGCCGAACCCGGGGAAGTGCTAGGCGCCGGTGGCCGCGTCCTGCTGTTGATTGATCTCAACGATCAGTACATGAACCTCTATCTGTCCGCCTCGGTGGCCGGGCGTCTGGCGGTGGGCGATGAAGCGCGGGTGCTGCTCGATGCCCTGCCCGACAAGCCCTTGCCGGCAAAAATCAGTTTCGTCGCCGGCAAATCGCAGTTCACCCCCAAGGAAGTCGAAACCCGCGACGAGCGGCAAAAACTGGTGTTCCGCGTCAAGCTGCGCCTGACCCAACCCAGCGCCGTGCCGCAAGCCAAGCCCGGCATGCCCGGCGCCGGGTATGTGCGCACCGCGCCGATCACCTGGCCGGCCAATCTGCAATGAGCAGCCTCGCGGTTCAGGCGAATGCTATCGCGCACCGCTACGGCAAACAGCAAGCACTGAGCGATATCACCTTCAGCCTGCCTGCCGGCACCCGCTGCGGGCTGATCGGCCCCGATGGCGCGGGCAAGTCCAGCCTGCTGGGGCTGATCGCCGGCGTGAAGGCTCAGCAGCAAGGGCAACTGGACGTCCTCGGCGGGCCGATCCAGCAGCGCCGCCACCGCGACACGCTGTATGCGCGCATCGCCTTCATGCCCCAGGGATTGGGCGGCAACCTGTATCCCGAGCTGTCGATCCGCGAAAACATTCAGTTCTTCGCCACGCTGTTCGGCCTGTCGAAGGCCGACAGCGAACAACGCATGCACAACCTGCTGCTCGCCACCGACCTGCTGAAGTTCGCCGAGCGCCCCGCTGGCAAGTTGTCCGGCGGCATGAAACAGAAACTCGGGCTGTGCTGCGCGCTGATTCATGAGCCGGACCTGCTGATCCTCGATGAACCGACCACCGGTGTCGACCCGCTCTCACGCCGGCGTTTCTGGGAGTTGGTCGACGACGTACGGCGCCAGCGCCCGCAACTGACCCTGCTGGTCGCCACCGCTTATATGGAGGAAGCCGAACAGTTCGAGCATTGTCTGATGCTCGACAACGGCCAATTGATTGCCACCGGCCTGAGCCGTGAACTGGCGGCCGTCACCCCGAGTGGCAAACTCGACGAGGCCTTCACCCATTTCCAGGGTGACAGCCAGCATGACGCCAAGCCGCTGGTGATTCCGCCACGTAGCGGTGGCTGCAGCGACATCGCCATCGAGGCCCACGACCTGACGCTGCGCTTCGGCGACTTCACCGCCGTGGATCACGTCAGCTTCGCCATCGGTCGCGGCGAGATTTTCGGCTTCCTCGGCTCCAACGGCTGCGGCAAAACCACCACCATGAAAGTCCTGACCGGGCTGATGCCGGCCAGCGAAGGCCGCGCGACACTGCTGGGCAATCCGGTGGACGCCAAGGACCTGGCCACGCGCAAGCGGGTCGGCTTCATGTCCCAGAGCTTTTCGCTGTATGGCGAACTCAGTGTGCGACAGAACCTTGAGCTGCATGCCCGGCTGTTCGACTTGCCCAAAGCCGAAAGCGCGCCACGCATCGAAGCGTTGATCAAGCGCTTCAATCTGCGCGGCGTTGCTGATCAGCAGTCAGGCGCTCTGCCCCTCGGGCTGCGTCAACGCCTGTCGCTGGCGGTGGCGGTGTTGCATCGCCCGGAAGTGCTGATCCTCGATGAGCCGACGTCCGGCGTCGACCCGGCCGCTCGCGATGACTTCTGGCGACTGTTGATCGAACTGTCCCGCGAACAAGGCGTGACGATTTTTCTCTCCACCCACTTCATGAACGAAGCCCAGCGCTGCGACCGCATCTCGCTGATGCACGCCGGCAAGGTCCTGGCGTGCGATACCCCGGCGGCGCTGCAATGTCAGTTTGCTGGAGAGACGCTGGAAGCCGCTTTCGTGAGGTGTCTGGAACAGGCTCAGGGCACCGCCGAATCGCCGCCCGCGAATGAATCGACGACGGCGCCAACGGCCAATGCACCGCCGCTCAAACAGCGCGGCTTCAGCCTCGGTCGCCTGCTGGCGGTGGCCAGTCGCGAAGGCAAGGAGCTGCTGCGTGACAAGGTGCGCATGGCGTTCGCGCTGGCGGGGGCGATTTTCATGATGGTGATTTTCGGCTACGGGATTTCCCTGGACGTGGAAAACCTCGCGTTCGCCGTGTACGACCAGGACCAGACACCGCAGAGCCGAACCTACCTGGAAGCCTTTCGCGGCTCGCGCTACTTCGATGAGCGGCCGGCCATCCACGACGCTCAAGAACTGCACCGACGCCTGCAACGTTCGGAGATCAAACTGGCGTTGGAAATCCCGCCCGGATTCGGCCGCGACCTGTACGCCGGACGGCAGCCTGCGGTGGCGGCGTGGCTGGATGGCGGCATGCCGTTTCGCGCCGAAACCAGCCGCAACTATGTCGAAGCCGTGCACTTGGCCAACCTGCAACAGTTGGCCGAGCAAAGTAGCCCCGCGATGCAACATCAGGCGGGCGCCAGCCTGGAAACCCGCTTTCGCTACAACCAGGATGTGGTCAGCGTCAACGCCATCGGCCCCGGGGTCATGGCGCTGATTCTGGCGTTCATTCCGGCGATGTTGACCGCGCTGGGCATCGTCCGCGAAAAAGAGCTGGGCTCGATCACCAACTTCTACGCCACGCCCCTGACCCGCCTGGAGTTTCTGCTCGGCAAACAGGCGCCGTACCTGCTGGTCAGCCTGGTCAACCTTGCGCTGCTGGTGGCAATGAACCGCTGGTTGTTCGGCGTGCCGTTCAAGGGCAGCCTGCTGACGCTGGCCTTCGGCGGCCTGCTCTACGTGCTGGCGACCACCAGCATGGGCCTGCTGATCTCAGCGTTCACCCGCACGCAAATCGCCGCGATCCTCGGCACCATGATCATCACCAGCCTGCCGACCATCCAGTTTTCCGGGCTGATCGTGCCGCGCTCTTCGCTGGAAGGTGCGGCTGCGGTGATGGGCATGCTGTTTCCGGCGGGGCACTTTCTCGACATCGCGGTGGGCACGTTCACCAAAGCGCTGGACCTGCGGCAGCTATGGCCGCAGTGCCTGGCGCTGTTCGGGTTCTTTGTCGGGTTCACCGGGCTGAGCCTGGTCATGCTGAAAAAGCAGGAGGCCTGAATGCACAAGTTCGCGCACATCCTGCGCCTGGGACTCAAGGAACTGACCAGCCTGCGCCACGACAGCGTTTTGCTGCTGTTCCTGTTCTACGCCTTCACCGTGGCGATCTACATGCCCGCCGCCGGCTCAGTGATCGGCGTGCACAACGCCAGCGTGGCGATCGTCGACGAAGACCACAGCGCGCTCTCGCGCCAGTTGGCCCAGGCCCTGCAACCGCCGGAGTTCCAGACGCCGGTGCTGTTGCCTTACCCGCAACTGGACCAGGTCATGGACAGCGGCCAGTACACCTTCGTCATCAACATTCCGGCAGGTTTTCAAACCGACCTGCTGGCGGCGCGGCACCCGGCCATTCAGGTCAATGTGGACGCCACCGCCATGAGCCAGGCGTTCATGGGCGCCGGTTACATCGGCCGGATCTTCCAGCGTGAACTGCAGGACTATGGCGGCCAGGGCGATGCCGCGAGCAAGACGCCGATTCAACTGACCACCCGCGCGCTGTTCAATACCAACCTGGAGGGCGGCTGGTTTCTGGCGGTAATTCAGATCGTCAACAACATCACCATTCTGGCGATCATCCTCACGGGTACGGCGCTGCTGCGCGAACGCGAACACGGCACGCTCGACCATTTGCTGGTGCTGCCGCTGACGGCGCTGGAAATCATGCTGGCGAAAATCTGGAGCAATCTGCTGGTGGTGGTGCTGTGCACCTGGCTGTCGCTGGAGGTGGTGGTCAAAGGCGCGCTCGGCGTACCGTTGGCCGGCTCGATGAGCCTGTTTTTGCTGGTGACCGCGGTTTATCTGTTTGCCAGTACCGCGTTGGGAATCTTCCTCGCGACGCTGGCGCGCTCGACACCGCAGTTCGGCCTGCTGGCGATTCCGGTGATCATCCCGATGTTGCTGCTGTCGGGCGGCAGCACGCCATTGGACAGCATGCCGCAGTGGCTGCAGTGGGTCATGCAGGGCTCACCGTCCACGCACTTTGTCAGCCTTAGCGCCGCGATTCTGTTCCGCGACGCCGGGCTGAGCGTGGTCTGGCCGGACTTGCTGGCGCTGACGGCCATCGGCCTGCTGTTCTTCGTCATCGCACTGGCACGCTTTCGCAAAAGCCTGGCGTCCTGAACAGCGGCCAGCGTACTTACTGAATGATCAGGTTGTTGAACAACAGATCTTCAACCACCGGCTTGCCGGTCTCGTCATTCATCACTTGCTGGGTTTGCTTCAGGGCTTCCTGACGCAGCTTTTCCTTGCCTTCGATGCTGCCCATCGCCTCGGTGGTCTGCTGGGTGAACAGCGCCACCAGTTGATTGCGGATCAGCGGCTCGTTGGCCTTGACCAGTTTGGTCGCCTCTTCGCCTGTCACGCGCAATGCCACATCGGCCTTGTAGACCTTGAGCTTCGGCGTGCCGTCCAGCCCGTAGTTGCCCACGAACGGCGGGCTCAGGGTGATGTAATTGACCTTCGGCGCCTCGCCTTCTTTGGCTTCTTCGGCCAGCGCTGCCACAGGCAGAGACCGGGCCAGCAACACCATGCTCCACGCTTTCACACGTCGCTCCTTATCCGGTTTGCGGCCTAGCATAACGACCCGCCGCGCAAGCACAAGCTTATGGCTGACTATCAGGGCCGGGCATGCTCGTTGCCCCGTTGACAGACACCCCGACACGTATCGGCCCTCACTCCCAAAGGAATAGCCCTGATGAAAGCCGTGCTGTGCAAAGCCTTCGGCCCTGCCGAATCGCTGGTGCTGGAAGACGTCGACAGCCCTGTCGCGAAGAAGAACGAAATCCTGCTGGACGTGCACGCCGCCGGGGTCAACTTCCCGGACACGCTGATCATCGAGGGAAAATATCAATTCAAGCCGCCCTTCCCGTTCTCGCCGGGTGGTGAAGCGGCCGGCGTGGTCAGCGTTGTGGGTGAAAAGATCAGTCATCTGAAAGTCGGTGACCGGGTCATGGCCCTGACCGGCTGGGGCAGTTTCGCCGAGCAGGTCGCGGTGCCGGGCTATAACGTGCTGCCGATTCCGCCATCAATGGACTTCAACACCGCCGCCGCCTTCAGCATGACCTACGGCACCTCGATGCACGCACTCAAGCAACGCGCCAATCTGCAACCGGGCGAAACCCTGCTGGTGCTCGGTGCGTCCGGCGGTGTCGGTCTGGCTGCCGTGGAGATTGGCAAAGCCATGGGCGCCCGCGTGATCGCCGCCGCCAGCAGCGCGGAAAAACTCGCCGTGGCCAAGGCGGCCGGCGCCGACGAGCTGATCAACTACAGCGAAACCAGCCTCAAGGACGAGATCAAACGCCTCACCGATGGCCAAGGCGCCGACGTGATTTACGACCCGGTCGGTGGCGACCTGTTCGATCAAGCCATCCGCGCCATCGCCTGGAACGGCCGCTTGCTGGTCGTCGGCTTCGCCAGCGGGCGTATTCCCGAACTGCCGGTCAACCTCGCCCTGCTCAAAGGCGCGGCAGTGCTCGGCGTGTTCTGGGGCTCGTTCGCCCAGCGTCAGCCACAGGACAACGCTGCAAACTTCCAGCAGTTGTTCGGCTGGTTTGCCGAGGGCAAGTTAAAACCGCTGGTATCGCAGGTGTATCCACTGAGCAATGCGGCGCAGGCGATCAATGATCTTGGCCGGCGCAAGGCGGTGGGCAAGGTGGTGGTGCAGGTGCGCTGAGAGTTACTCGTCGTCAGGGCCGGATAGATCCGCAGAATTTATCCGGCCTTTTTATATTTCCTGGAACCACTTGTGTTACCACCAACAAACTATCAACAGGTGGTAGCTATCTACCGCAGTCGTTTCAGCAGATCACAGTAACTTGATCCCATACAGACACAAGGAGTAACTGTATGAGTGATCAAAACTGGCGACCAGGCTATACCGACTTAGACACCACCCACATCATTGGAAATAGAACTCAAACTTATTCACCAAACTCTGAAGGTGGAGGATACGACCGTACTGGTCGAACGAGAAATAGAAGCCGAACTGGCTCAGACCTGTTCAGCCAACTATCAAGGCAAGACATCGCCGATATAAATGAAGCCGTTTTCATTTCGCAAACGGTTCAACACATTGAGGCAAGCAAAGCAGCAATAGCCAATGAACACCACGTAAAATCCAGTCAACTTTCCACCACTCTTCAATCCGAGATCAACACAGTCACTGCGAGTCTTGGCGGTGTCAACGGTATTACGCCTGTCGAGGCAATTACGCGCCAACAGACAGCCCTTACTCATCTGATACATACAAAAACTGCAGAGCAAAATAATAACCAGGCAAGAGCAAATGCATTTTATGGTGCTGATCCGCTGACCCGAACTCAACAGGATCTGATCAATGTCTACCTCCACATACCCGCGTCGGAAGTCCTTCATAGATGGACCGACGCTTACACGTCCGCTTTCGCAGCACAAAGGAATGCTGAAGAGCTAAGGCAACTGACGCACAAGCTTCATGTCCTGTCTTATCAGTTAACACAGGCCTACCAGGCAGAGGCACAGCAGGTTGCCAGGTTGCAAGCGCAAGCGGCAGCACTAGCTGCGAGAGCAAAGGCTGAAGCTGAGCATGTGGCGAAAGTCGCGGCGCAAATTGCGCAAGCAAAGGCCGAAACCGAGCATGCGGCCAAGCTCGCAGCACAGATCGCGCAAGCTGAACTGGATGCTAGAGAAGACGCACTGTGGGAAGCGAGACAAAAGGAAGCCAGGCAACTTAAAGCAGCACAACAAGCCAGGCGAAGAAGAAAGCAAATCGTAGCTTCCATCGTTGCCTCCGAGTTTGATTCGAAGCTGCGTCAATTCTCTCAGAACCAACCAGAGGGTATCGATGAGAAACTACGTTGGATAAAAGACCACTATCAAGCGCTCTATGCCGGATACCTCGCAGTGTCCAAAGCGGAAAGAGAGGTCGGTGGCGGCTACAAAACTGCGGGAAGCGAAAAGCGTTGGAGCGTATTGAATAATGCTCAAGACGAAATCAAGGCGTTAACTCGCCAGAAATACAAAATTGATAAAGTACAAATACCCTTGATTGACGGCACAACTACTGCCGTTCGACCACTTGTCGTCACCGCAGACGGCTTGATTTCCGGGCATGAAGGCTCACCTTTCTCACCCGCTAAAGCACTCGGTTCCCTGAATGACCTTCGCACAACCCTGACCAGTGGGCCAATCGGCGTCTTTCTAGCTTCAATTTTCTACACTCCGACACTTGGAAACGGCGAGCTACAGCGCAATCCCGTGGTAGTCACCATACCGCTGTCTCAGTTTTACCCAGAGCGTAAATACTCCCCATCTGGAACACCTGTTCTCCTCTACTGGCTGCGGCACCGCGTAGTGGCATCCGCCCGAGGAGAACACACACGACTCTATCTTGAGTCGCCCAAAAACAGCTTTGGCGTGAGGGTCAGGCAAGCCAGTTTTGACCCCCAAACAAAACTTTACACGTTCACTACCGAAGGCTTGATCCCGATTACGCTGACCTGGACTCCTGATTCACCGCCAGGTGATGAGTTATTGAACAGCACCGACCTGCCGGCTACCGACTCCGGTATCCGAATTTATCCCGGAGCGAGAGTCACACAAATCGAGGGGCGAGTAGACGAACACCCCTCCTGCGACTTTGACGATCCTGATGATTACATCCTGGAGTTTCCGATAGAGTCGGGGATCGAATCCATCTACATGATGGCCACTCGCGGCGGCCCGCGTTATGAGCCGGGTACGGTGGCAGGCACAGGGCAGGTGGTTGGCGAAAATTGGTTGGGTAGCGCGACACAACCAAGTGGCTCGCCGGTTCCTGCACAGATTGCGGATCAGTTGCGTGGTCAGGATTTCAGAAACTTTGATAGATTCAGGGAAAAATTCTGGCGTACGGTCGCTGCTGATTCGGACCTTTCAAAGCAATTCAGCAAAGCTGACCTCAAGCTATTAGCGAATGGTGCAGCGCCCAGCACTGACGAGATAGACTCTGTTGGCCGAAGGGACAAGTACGAAATCCACCACATAGAACACATCAAAGACGGCGGTGAAGTTTATAACATTGAAAATTTAACTATAATGACCCCTCACGCACATATAGAACTACACAAGAACGGTATAAAACCATGAAATTAAAAGATAAATTCGAAGATTATACCGAAGAAGAGTTTTTACTTTTTGTGACGGAATTTTTTGAAGATACAAACGGCCTTACCGGCGACGCACTAAGTGCATATACAAGCAATCTCGCACTTCATTTTGAAAAAATAACTGAGCACCCAAAAAAACGCGCGGTTATATTTCGCCCGGCACCTGACCGCGAAGACAGTCCTGCTGGAGTCGTAAAAGAAGTCAAAGAATGGCGTGAAGCAAACGGTAAACCCGGCTTTAAGCCTGATTAATCCAATGAAGCAGCACTACAATCTGTGGTGCTGCTTAAGTTCAGATCAAAGCAACTCCCGAATCTCCACAGGCAGCAGACTCATAAACTTGCGCGCTGGACTCTCTCGACAACTTCTTACGATCATCGGAACCCGCTTGTTCATCTTCGCAATCATCGCCAGACGCTCCTCATCCGACAATTGATGCCTGGTGATTGAATTTGAAAGATAGGCCCGCGTATACGCAAATACGCTTGAGTCAACCCAATCGAACTCGCTCATATTTCCAAGGTTTTCGTTAACGGCCCGGCATTTAACTGTTTTCAGCCATTGGTTGATATGAAGCGGGTGGTCTTCGAGGTGGAAAATCATTGGCGCGACGATTTCCTGCTCTTCAGGTTTGTCCCCTTCAATCACCCAGGGTTTGAACCGCCACTGCGCTATCGCGGCTCGAACTGCTTCGGCCAAGTCCGGGTGAGTGCTTTCCCGAATCCTGATGTCGCTGACCGAGCCATCCGCCCTGGCGATAAAACTGACCTTCACCTCCCCGGTGATGCCCGCCCGTTGCAGCATTCGAGGATAGACCGGTTGGGGATTGTTTTCCGGGATCAAAAACTTCTCTGAGGCAAGCGCAGAACCTCCGAACACCAACAAAAGCCAAGCAAAAAACCAGCGCATGATCCCCCCCCTTCCTTAGTGATTCGCCCTTCCCGGCAACAGCACAAAGGTTACGGAGCAATGGCTTTGAACTGAATGGCGCAGCTTCTCCTTTGGACGCAGGACATTTCCTAAACCCCGTCCCTAAAAAGGGTAAATAACCGCGCAAAAGGGTCACCGGTAACTTTTCTGACGGACTGTTAGCCGCGACCGGGATCAGCAATATCGCCCGGCAGCAAATGTTCCTGAATCTTCTGGCTACGCGATTCGACAAGTTGCCCCTTGTCGTCGAAGCGCAAAACGATGAGCCAGTCGTAGACATCCACCGGCCATTTCGGTTGACCGATCAATGCCGGGCCGTCGCCACCAAAAGCCGAGATCAACTTGTTGATATGCCCGTGGTGCCAGGCAATCAGCACGGTTTTCGCCTGATTACTCTTGCGCAGCAAACTGACCAGTTTGTCGACATCGTTATTGGCATAAGGCTGTTCGATGGGCAGTTGCAGGCGCTGGGACAGCGGGATCAGCGTCTGACGCGGGCGCATACTTTCCGCGCTGTCGGCGGTAGCGATCAGGCGCTGAGGTATCAGCGTCTGGCCGTCCAGCATCAGCGCACTGAAATAGTCGGCATAGGCCACAGCCCGTTGCTCTCCTCGGGCATTGAGCTGCCTGCCGACCTCAGGTTTTTCCGCATGACGCACGATCAGCACCGTGACATTGCGCAAACCCGGTGCCGCAGAATCCTGGGCGTAACTCAGTGCCAGAACGGACACAGTGATTACGGCCGCCGCCAGCAATCCGGGCAGCAACATACGAACCTTCAGAGCCATCATTTATCTCGGTTGAATCAGTCGGAGTGACTGATCAGGAGTCTATGACAGCCATCGTCGACCGCTACAAAAACGCCCTGTTCTTACAGCTGAGCGACAGGTTCGTAAAGGAACACGCGAATTCGACTATTTCCGCTGTTTGGTCGATGCGAACCGGTGCTATTTTCGGTAACGAAACTGTAACATTCGCATCCGCAGTCAAAACAAGAAATTTGGAGCTCTTGAATGTTTGCTTTCTTTCGTCCTGCCGCACATCAGGCTCCATTGCCTGAAGAAAAAATAGACAGCACTTACCGACGCCTGCGCTGGCAGATCTTCGCCGGTATCTTCTTTGGCTACGCGGGTTATTACCTGCTGCGCAAAAACTTCTCCCTGGCCATGCCGTACCTGATCGAAGAAGGCTACAGCCGCGGTGATCTGGGTCTGGCGATGTCGGCGATCGCGATCGCTTACGGCTTGTCGAAATTCCTCATGGGCCTGGTGTCCGACCGCTCCAACCCGCGTTACTTCCTGCCGTTCGGCCTGCTGGTCTCGGCCGGGGTGATGTTCATTTTCGGTTTCGCACCATGGGCAACGTCCAGCGTGACCATGATGTTCATTCTGTTGTTCATTAACGGCTGGGCCCAAGGCATGGGTTGGCCGCCAAGTGGCCGGACCATGGTGCACTGGTGGTCGCAGAAGGAACGTGGCGGCGTAGTGTCGGTGTGGAACGTGGCGCATAACGTCGGCGGTGGCCTGATCGGCCCGCTGTTCCTGATCGGCATGGGCCTGTTCAACGACTGGCACGCAGCGTTCTACGTACCGGCAGCGGTGGCGCTGGGCGTGGCGGTGTTTGCCTTCATCACCATGCGCGACACCCCGCAATCGGTGGGCCTGCCGCCGATCGAGAAGTACAAGAACGACTACCCGGAAGGTTACGACGCCAGCCACGAAGACGAATTCAGCGCCAAGGAAATCTTCGTCAAGTACGTGCTGCGCAACAAAATGCTCTGGTACATCGCCATGGCCAACGTCTTCGTCTACTTGCTGCGCTACGGCGTTCTGGACTGGGCGCCGACCTACCTCAAGGAAGCCAAGGGTTTCACCGTGGATAAAACCTCGTGGGCCTATTTCTTCTACGAGTGGGCGGGCATTCCGGGCACGCTGCTGTGCGGCTGGATGTCGGACAAGATCTTCCGTGGCAACCGTGGCCTGACCGGCATGGTGTTCATGGCACTGGTGACCGTGGCGACCCTGGTTTACTGGTTGAACCCGGCCGGCAACCCGACCGTCGACATGATCGCGCTGTTCTCCATCGGCTTCCTGATCTACGGCCCGGTAATGCTGATCGGCCTGCAGGCGCTGGAACTGGCACCGAAGAAAGCCGCCGGCACTGCTGCCGGTTTCACCGGTCTGTTCGGTTATCTGGGCGGTTCGGTCGCGGCCAGTGCGGCGATGGGCTACACCGTGGACCACTTCGGCTGGGACGGTGGTTTCGTCTTGCTGGTCGGCGCTTGCCTGCTGTCGATGGCCTTCCTGGCCCCGACCCTGTGGCACAAGCAAGTCGCCAGTCAGAGCCGCGAAGCCATCGCCTGATCGGCTGTTGATTTGCAGCGCTTGAGTCGCGCCTCCAGATTTCGGTCTGGCATGGCGTGACTGCGCAGGGCGTGTGCGGTCTGCTCGACATAATCGCGAGTGGTGCCGTAACGCCCGCAGGCGCTTTCGAACACCTGGCTCAGCACATGATCCGGCAGGTTGCCGGCATAGCTGGGCAGGTGTCGCTCCAATACAAATCCCAACGCCTGTACCTGAGTGCCATCTTCGAGTCGGCAATTGAGCCAGTGTGGCCGATAGGACGGCACCGGCATCTCGCGTTTCCACAGCGCATACAGCGCAGCGTCGAGGTTGTCTTCCGGCAGCCGATAGGCGAAGCCGCTGCACGAACCGCCGCGATCCAGACCAAACACCAGGCCGGGCATTTCCGGCGTGCCGCGATGCTCGTGCGACCACAGGTACAAGCCGCGATGGTAGCCATGCACGCGACCGCGCACCCGTTCGACTGCCGAACATTCCGGCCGCCAGATCAGCGAACCATAGGCGAACAGCCACACCGGCCCGCCCTTGTGGCGTGCCATGGTCGATTGCATGGAAGCGAGAAGTTGTTCGTGCGTCAGCTGCGGCCCAAGATCGAGCCGTGGAGGGTAAGCAAGATTCAAGAATCCGTTTTCAATGGCGCTCATGGCGAATAGCGTTCAGCTCCCCGCGGGTGAAGAATTACTTAATAGAACGCACCGCTGTAACAATAAGGCACATATGTTTTAAGGCAATTTAAGTGCCATGGCACAGTTCTTAATTAATTGCCCTATTGATATATAACCTAGCGGTATTTACCCAATTAGATAAATACCGATCAGCTATATAGAGGGTTATAAAGACTCAGGAGCGCGGAGCGTAAGCGAACACATCGGCACGCATTTGATGAGCGTCCATGCCAGCTTCAACAAGTGCATCCAGCGTGCCGTAGACCATGGCCGGTGAGCCGCTGGCGTAGACGTGCAACGGTTTCAGATCCGGGAAGTCTTCGCACACCGCTTCGTGCAACATCCCGCAGCGCCCTTCCCAACCGCATTGGTCGCTGACGACTTTGTGCAGAAACAGATTGGGCAGTTTCAACCATTCGTCCCAGTGTTCGATGTCATAGAAATCTTCCGGACGACGCACGCCCCAGTACAGATGCACCGGGTGTTTGAAGCCGTTGGCGCGGCAATGCTCGATCAGGCTGTGGATCTGGCCCATGCCAGTACCTGCGGCGATCAGCACCAGCGGTCCGTCAGGCAATTCGGCAAGATGGGTGTCACCGAACGGCAGTTCGACGCGCACCATCGCGTTGCGTTGCAGCTGTTCGATCAGACTCAACGCACTGGCTTCGCGCGCCAGCACGTGGATTTCCAGATCGCGCCCGCCGTGGGGTGCCGAGGCCATGGAGAACGCCGACTTCTCGCCGTTCTCGCGTTCGATCATCAGATACTGCCCGGCGTGATAACGCGGTGGCTTGCCGGCCGGTGCACGCAGACGCACACGCCAGGTGTCGCCGCCGACGTCCCGGCATTCAATGACCTGACACGACAGGCTGCGCACCGGCAGTTCTCCCAGCGCGAGCACGCCATCCCACAGCAGGATGCAGTCTTCCAGCGGCTCGGCTATGCAAGTGTAGAACTCGCCGTGGTCATGCACCTTGCCGGCCTGCTCGACACGGCCTTCGACCAGCAGCGCCGCACACACGTGACAATTGCCGTTGCGGCAGCTTTGCGGGCATTCGTAGCCCAGGCGCCGCGCACCATCGAGAATCCGCTCGCCGGGCCGTATCTCAAGCACCGCTCCGGAGGGCTGCAGGGTTACACGCATCAATCTATTCCTAACTGATTCCAGATGGCATCGATCCGTTGGGTGACGGCGTCGTCCTTGACGATCACACGGCCCCACTCGCGAGTGGTTTCGCCCGGCCACTTGTGGGTGGCATCCAGGCCCATTTTCGAACCCAGGCCGGAGACCGGCGAGGCGAAGTCGAGGTAGTCGATCGGCGTGTTGTCGATCATCACCGTGTCGCGCTTGGGGTCCATGCGCGTGGTGATGGCCCAGATCACGTCGTTCCAGTCGCGGGCGTTGATATCGTCGTCACAGACGATAACGAACTTGGTGTACATGAACTGTCGCAAAAACGACCAGACACCGAGCATCACGCGCTTGGCATGCCCCGGATACGACTTCTTCATGGTCACGATGGCCATGCGGTACGAGCAGCCTTCCGGCGGCAGATAGAAGTCGGTGATCTCCGGGAACTGCTTCTGCAGGATCGGCACGAACACTTCATTGAGTGCTACACCGAGAATCGCCGGCTCATCCGGCGGACGGCCAGTGTAAGTGCTGTGGTAGATCGGTTTGATGCGGTGGGTGATGCGCTCGACGGTGAACACCGGGAAGCTGTCGACTTCGTTGTAGTAACCGGTGTGGTCGCCGTACGGACCTTCGTCGGCCATTTCGCCCGGGTGGATCACGCCTTCGAGGATGATCTCGGCGGTGGCCGGCACTTGCAGGTCGTTGCCACGGCACTTCACCAATTCGGTGCGGTTACCGCGCAGCAGGCCGGCGAAAGCGTATTCGGACAGGCTGTCCGGCACCGGGGTCACGGCGCCGAGGATGGTTGCCGGATCGGCGCCAAGGGCCACAGACACCGGGAACGGCTGGCCCGGATGTTTCTCGCACCATTCGCGATAGTCCAGCGCGCCGCCACGGTGGCTGAGCCAGCGCATGATGACTTTGTTGCGGCCGATCACTTGCTGACGGTAGATACCGAGATTCTGGCGGTCCTTGTTCGGGCCTTTGGTGACGGTCAGGCCCCAGGTGATCAGCGGACCGACGTCGCCGGGCCAGCAGGTCTGTACCGGCAGCATCGCCAGGTCGACGTCGTCGCCTTCGACGACCACTTCCTGGCAGACCGCGTCTTTGACGACTTTCGGCGCCATCGAGATGATCTTGCGGAAGATCGGCAGTTTCGACCACGCGTCTTTCAAGCCCTTCGGCGGCTCCGGCTCCTTGAGGAACGCCAGCAGCTTGCCGATTTCGCGTAGCTCGCTGACCGATTCGGCGCCCATGCCCATGGCCACCCGCTCGGGGGTGCCGAACAGGTTGCCGAGCACCGGAATGTCGTAGCCGGTCGGTTTTTCGAACAGCAGCGCCGGGCCTTTGGCCCGCAGCGTGCGGTCGCACACCTCGGTCATTTCCAGCACCGGCGAGACGGGAATCTGGATGCGTTTCAACTCTCCGCGCTGCTCAAGCTGCTGCACGAAATCCCGAAGATCCTTGAATTTCATTGACGATGGCACCCTCAAAATAGGCGTACATCCTACCTGCTCTGACGGGCAAACAGCAGCCCGTCAGCGCCCGGCATCGTTCAATTGTGGCTCGTGCCCAGCAGGATCGGCGCAAACAACGGGCTCAGTCTGGCACTACCGACGTCCGAAAGATGATCCGCATCCTTGTACTGCGAGTGGCCGTCGACATCGATGGCGCAGAGCCCGTCCTTGCACATCAGCGGTGTCGGGTCGATGACATGCACGCCGGAATCGGCGGCGCTCATCGAAGCGAACAGGTCAGTGAAAAACTGCTGACGTGCCAGATGTTCACTGAGCGGACGACCAAGCCCTTCTGCCGAACGGCCGATCCGGGCCAGGCTGGTCAGGCGGTCGATGTAACTCTTGTGCTGCAGTGGCACTTCCTTGAACAGCCAGACTTGCACGCCGGACTCGCGCAACCCTGCCACGCGCGCTTTGATAGCGGCAGCCATTCGTTGCTCTGCCTGGCGCGGGTTGTCTTTGCGATCAAGCAGGAACTGCCGATCCCCGTCGCCGTCTTCGCGGCCATAAACGTACAGACTCCAGTTCGCTGCCAGCACCACGTCCTTGATCCCCAGACTGATGACGCGTTCCATGTTGCGCTGGTTGAAGTCTTTGCACTGCGGGCGCAAAGCGTCATCGATGATCGGCGGGCACCCCGTCAGGCTGTACAGCCACACCGGCTGCACGTTGCGGCCAGTATTGCCCTCGATGGCCGGCAACAATGCGGCGGCGTGACTGTCGCCCCAGAACATTTTTGTCGCCGTAATACTCTGGTCACCGCCCACCAGGCAGGACTTGGTCAGCGCCTTGTCGGTGCTCAAGTGCATGCACTTCGACTGCCCGGCGTTCCACTCACGCGATTGTGCATACTCGAGCGCCTTGCCGCTGAGACGTTGCGGAACACCGTCTGCCGAGCGAATCACCGAACCGGTAATCGCCAGCACCGTGATCGACACCAAACCACCGACCAACACCGAGTTACGGCTGGCAAACACTCGCTTCTCACGAAACGGCAGCTCGATATACCGCAGGCTCAGCCACGCCAGGGCCAACGCCAAGGCCATCCAGCCGAGCGCTTCCAGCGGCTGGATGCCGTCGATGGAAATCGCGTTGGCATACACGTAAACCGGCCAGTGCCACAGATAAAGCGAGTAGGAAAGCAAGCCAATCCAGACCAGAACCCGGACACTCAACAGACGACTGGCCCAGGTTGCGCCCTGTGCACCCGACCAGATCAGCGCCGTCGTGCCCAGTACCGGCAGCAAGGCTGCCCAGCCCGGAAACACCGTGGTCTTGTCAAAAGTGAAAACGGCCACCAGCACCGCCGCCAGTCCGGCGAGGCCAACGGCCTGCCGCAGCCATGGCCGCGCGACGTGTTTCGGTACCGGCAACACCGCCAGCATGGCCCCGCAGAGCAACTCCCAGGCGCGGGTCGGCAGCGCGAAAAAGGCGAATTCAGGTCTGCGCTCGATGTAGAGGATGTTCAAACCGAACGACACCAGCAGCACCGCGAACAACATCCAGCGCCAATGCCGGACGTAGCGCATCAGCAACACCATCATCAGCGGGAAGAAAATGTAGTACTGCTCCTCCACCGCCAGCGACCAGGTATGCAGCAACGGCTTGAGTTCCGAGGCGGGCTGGAAGTAGCCGTCCTCGCGCATGAACAGAATGTTGGAAATGAACAGGGACTGGTAACGAATCGTGCGCCCCAGCTCTGCCAGGTCTTTGGCCGTCAGCAAAAGCCAGCCTAGTGCCAGCGTCACCACTACAACCACGGTCAATGCCGGCAGGATGCGCCGGGCGCGACGCCCCCAGAAATCGAGGAAGCTGAAGCGCTGCGCACTGATTTCACGGAACAGGATCGAAGTGATCAGGAATCCGGAGATGACGAAAAACACATCAACGCCGACAAAGCCGCCACTGAACGTATTGAATCCGAAATGAAACAGTACGACGGGTAAAACCGCCAGTGCCCGTAATCCGTCGATATCACGGCGATTGCCAAACGTGTGCATGAAAAACCTTACCTGATCTGGATACAAAATCCCTTGAAGGCGCGAAGTTATCAGCCGCGCAAACTTCAATCCAGATACAAATAATCCGGCACAAAAAAAAGCGCCCTTTCGGGCGCCTTTTTCAAACAGCTTTTCGTATCACTTGCGCTTCATCGACAAGAAGAACTCGTCGTTGGTCTTGGTCGTTTTCAGCTTGTCGACCAGGAACTCGATGGCGGCAACTTCGTCCATCGGGTGCAGCAGCTTGCGCAGGATCCACATGCGCTGCAGTTCGTCGTCGGCGGTCAGCAACTCTTCGCGGCGGGTGCCGGAACGGTTGATGTTGATGGCCGGGAAGACGCGCTTTTCCGCAATCTTGCGGTCCAGCGGCAGTTCCATGTTGCCGGTACCCTTGAACTCTTCGTAGATCACTTCGTCCATCTTCGAGCCGGTTTCAACCAGCGCGGTGGCGATAATGGTCAGCGAGCCGCCTTCTTCGATGTTTCGCGCAGCACCGAAGAAACGCTTCGGTTTCTCCAGGGCGTGGGCGTCAACACCACCGGTCAGCACCTTGCCGGAGCTCGGGATCACGGTGTTGTAGGCGCGGGCCAGACGGGTGATGGAGTCGAGCAGGATCACCACGTCCTTCTTGTGTTCAACAAGGCGCTTGGCCTTCTCGATCACCATTTCGGCAACCTGTACGTGACGGGTCGGCGGTTCGTCGAAGGTCGATGCAACCACTTCGCCGCGCACGGTGCGCTGCATTTCGGTCACTTCTTCCGGACGTTCGTCGATCAGCAGCACGATCAGATGAACTTCAGGGTTGTTACGGGCGATGTTCGCTGCGATGTTTTGCAGCATGATCGTTTTACCGGCTTTCGGCGGAGCGACGATCAGGCCACGCTGGCCTTTGCCGATCGGGGCGCACAGGTCGATCACACGACCGGTCAAGTCTTCGGTGGAACCGTTACCGGCTTCCATCTTCATGCGCACGGTCGGGAACAGCGGGGTCAGGTTCTCGAAGAGAATCTTGTTTTTCGCGTTCTCCGGACGATCGAAGTTGATCGTGTCGACCTTGAGCAGGGCGAAATACCGCTCGCCTTCCTTCGGAGGGCGAATCTTGCCAACGATGGTGTCACCGGTGCGCAAGTTGAAACGGCGGATCTGGCTCGGCGAGACGTAGATATCGTCCGGGCCGGCCAGGTAGGAGGCGTCAGCGGAGCGCAGGAAGCCGAAGCCGTCCTGGAGACTCTCCAGCACGCCATCACCGGAGATTTCCTCGCCGCTTTTGGCGT
>NZ_JBIUVJ010000032.1:0-57530 GCF_044742875.1 Pseudomonas sp. NPDC087817 | reverse complement strand
CCTATATGAAGGGCGGTTTTGCCGGTGAGGATCTGCCGGGCGTTTATGACGCACTGGACTTCCTGATCGCCAACGTCAACCGCAACCTGGGCTTTGAAAAGTCGCCGGAAGACTTCGTCGACATGAAAGGCAAGAAGGTTGTGGTACTCGGCGGTGGCGACACGGCGATGGACTGCAACCGTACGTCGATCCGTCAGGGCGCCAAGTCGGTGACCTGCGCCTATCGTCGTGACGAAGCGAACATGCCCGGCTCGCGCAAAGAGGTGAAGAACGCCAAGGAAGAAGGCGTGAAATTCCTCTACAACCGCCAGCCGATCGCCATCGTTGGCGAAGACAAGGTTGAAGGTGTGAAGGTGGTCGAGACCCGTCTCGGCGAACCGGACGCCCGTGGCCGTCGCAGCCCCGAGCCGATCCCCGGTTCCGAAGAGATCATCCCGGCCGACGCCGTGGTCATCGCTTTCGGTTTCCGCCCAAGCCCGGCGCCGTGGTTCGAGCAGTTCGAGATCCAGACCGACAGCCAGGGCCGCGTCGTTGCGCCTGAGCAAGGTCAGTACAAGCACCAGACCAGCAACCCGAAAATCTTTGCCGGTGGCGACATGGTGCGCGGTTCCGACCTGGTGGTGACGGCGATCTTCGAGGGCCGTAATGCCGCCGAAGGGATTCTCGATTACCTGGGCGTCTAACCCCCGCTCGAAAGTACAACGCAGTACCTGTGGGAGCTGGCTTGCCAGCGATGCAGACACCTCGGTTTCTCAGTCAGACCGAGGTGATGCTATCGCTGGCAAGCCAGCTCCCACAGTGTTTTGTGGTGTTACAAAGTCGGTGTTCCAGCGCAATAAATTGACCCGATAGACAAAAGGCTGACCTGTATCCGTGCCTTTTGCGTCGCGCTCTGAGAAAATGCCCGCACTTTTTTTCCGGATGCCGACATGACTGCCCTGAAGAACGACCGTTTCCTCCGCGCCCTGCTCAAGCAACCCGTAGACGTCACCCCCGTGTGGATGATGCGCCAGGCCGGCCGCTACTTGCCGGAATACCGCGCCAGCCGTGCCCACGCCGGTGATTTCATGAGCCTGTGCATGAATCCGGAGTTCGCTTGCGAAGTCACCCTGCAACCGCTCGACCGCTATCCGCAACTGGACGCGGCGATCCTGTTCTCCGACATCCTCACCATCCCCGACGCGATGGGCCAAGGTCTGTACTTCGAGACCGGTGAAGGTCCGCGCTTCAAGAAAGTCGTCAGCACCCTGGCCGATATCGAAGCCTTGCCGATTCCTGACCCCCACAAAGACCTTGGCTACGTGATGGACGCGGTCAGCACCATCCGTCGCGAACTGAACGGCCGTGTGCCGCTGATCGGTTTCTCCGGCAGCCCGTGGACCCTGGCGACCTACATGGTCGAAGGCGGCTCGTCGAAAGACTTCCGCAAGACCAAGGCCATGCTCTACGACAACCCGCAAGCCATGCACTTGCTTTTGGACAAGCTGGCGCAGTCGGTGACTTCGTACCTCAACGGTCAGATCATGGCCGGCGCGCAAGCGGTGCAGATCTTCGATACCTGGGGCGGCAACCTGTCGGCGGCGGCGTATCAGGAATTCTCCCTGGCCTACATGAAGAAAATCGTCAGCGGTTTGATCCGCGAAAACGACGGTCGCAAGGTGCCGGTGATCCTGTTCACCAAGAACGGCGGCCTGTGGCTGGAAAGCATCGCCGAGGCTGGTGCCGATGCACTGGGCCTGGACTGGACCTGCGATATCGGCAACGCCCGCGCCCGCGTCGGCGACAAGGTCGCGCTGCAAGGCAACATGGACCCGACCGTGCTCTACGCCAAACCGGAAGCGATCCGCACCGAAGTCGGGCGCATCCTGGCCAGCTACGGCAAGGGCAGCGGCCACGTATTCAACCTCGGCCACGGCATCACGCCTGAGGTTGATCCGGAACACGCCGGTGCGTTCCTGCGCGCGGTGCATGAGCTGTCGGCGCAGTATCACGAATAACTCAGCGACGGCAGTACAAAAAAACCTGTCCCGTGTCATGCGGGGCAGGTTTTTTTTTGCCGTTTAGAAAGCTTTAGGTTAATAGTTTCTTATTGTAAGAATTTTTTATTTAGTTGTCGGATTAGTTCCCGTGGCGACTATTCCTGCCGAACCCGGTGATTACTCCTACATAGAACTTTTAACTATCCACGTAAGGTTTCAGGCGTGTGTCCGGCATGGCGTCGAGCACCGTATTAGAGCCTGGCGTCGCGCCAGGCTCGCTTATTTGATATGAGCCTGGAATAACAATGAAAAAATCAATTTTCCGGAGGAGTGCATTGGCAACGTGCACTTCTTCGCTACTCTTGCTGTCGGGCATGCTGGGTTCTTCCGGCGCTGCGGCCCACGGTTATGTGGAGTTCCCTCCATCGCGCGCTTTTCTCTGTCAGAAGGGAATGAACACCGGTTGTGGTGGTGCTCAATATGAACCGCAAAGTGTTGGCGAAACCTTTCAGGGCTTTCCGGCCGGCGTCGGCGGCGCGGAGGGCCAAGGACCGATCGATGGCAAAATCGCCAGTGGCGGACATGAGTTGTTTTCTGCCGTGGACGTGCAGTCCGCCACACGCTGGCAGCTCACCGACATCAAAGAGCGCACTCAGGATTTCAAGTGGCATTACGAAGCTCCACATCCGGTGGCCAAGCACGAGTATTTCATTACCCGTAATGGCTGGAACCCGAATGAATCGCTGAAACGCAGTTCTTTTGAGAGCACGCCTTTTTGTCAGGTCGCGGGTGACTTCCAGATGCCGGTTCCCGGCACCAAGCACCGTTGCAGCATTCCCGAAGACAAAAACGGCCACCACGTCATCCTCGCCATTTGGAGCGTGGGCGATACCAAGATGGCGTTCCACAGCGTCGCTGACGTCAACATCCTTGCCGAAGCCGTTCTGCCGGGTGGCTGGTCTGCTGTCGGCGCCATCGCTGCATCGACGCCACTGCTGACTGGCGACAAGGTCAAGGCCCGTGCCTTTACCGCTTCCGGTGAAAATCCGTCCTACAGCGTTGAAATTTCGATCGACAATGCGCAAGACGCCGAGGCGCAAAACTGGTCGTTCAAACTCGCCGAGCAGATCAACAAGACACACACCCTGATCCGCGCTGGCGTGCGTGATGAAAACGGCAACATCGAAGCGATCCGCGGCAGCAACACGTTGTACGCGCAAAAAGAAAGCGGCGTCGTCCGCTACGAAGTGCAGTTACTGATGAAAGAGGACGCCGACGCCCGCTTGTCGGTGGCCTCGCAACAAGCGGAATATGTACTCGACAAAGGCAAAACCAAAGTCGACTTCAGCCTGATGTCCAACCGCAAAATGAACGTCGAAGCCAACCTGTTCAACGAGCAGAACAAACTGGTCGGCACCACCACCGCACAAGCGGACAGCGGCGCAACCTGGCTGTCCATGGACATCCGCAGCAATCCCGGCCCGCACACTCTGACCCTGGTCGGCACCACGCTGGATGGTCGGACCACCCGTCAGGACACCCAGCCTGTCAACGTCACCGGTGAAGGCGCTGGAGCCGATTACGACTTCCTGTTCCCTGAAGGCCTTAGCGACTACACCGCCGGCACCAAGGTACTGCAGCCGAAAACCAACGAGGTCTTCGAGTGCAAGCCATTCCCGGCTTCTGGCTATTGCAAGCAGTACAAACCTGAGGCGAACGGTTTTGAACCGGGCGTGGGCGAACACTCGCATGCGGCGTGGAACAAGCTCTAAGGCTCCTCCCGTGTAATTACGTCAGACGACCGTCCAGGTCGTCTGATCGCTGGTGGTTTTCAGGGGCGATTCAAATGGCGCTTTCGGTTTATTCCAAGCAACAAATACTGCTGCACTGGGTGTCGGCAGCTGTAATCCTGTGGACGCTGGTCACCGGGTTTTATGTGGCTAACGTCAACGTGGCCAACGACACCAAACAATGGGTGGCCGGGGTCAATGTGTCGCTGACCACGCTGTTCATTCCGGTGTTCTGCTGGCGGCTGGTGGTGTTTATCAGCCATCTGCGACATGAACGCATGTCGCAGTTTTCTTCGGCAAAAATGCTTGCGATGTTTGTCCATCGGCTGATCTATCTGTTGGTGGCCGTGGTGCTGTTGAGCGGGGTGCTGATGATGGATCGGCCGATCCCTGTATTTGGCCTGCTCGAATTCCCCCAGCCGCTGGACGATGTGGCGCTGACTGACGGCTTTTTCGTGCTGCACATCTGGGCCTGCACGGCGCTGGCGGTGCTGGTGGCGATGCACATTGGCGCGGTGATTCTGCACGAGCTGCGCGGTTATCGCGTACTGCGGCGCATGTCGTGGCGCTCGCGCGTTCGCCAGGCGTGCGGGCGCATCGGATGAGCCGTCAGTGAGACTTTTATCGCTGTCGGGACTGTGGGCGCTGCCGTTCGCGTGTGCCGCGTTTCTCGCTTGGCAGGAATGGACATTTCGCAGTGCGCAACGTCTGCCGGCACCGGTCGCTGTGCCGCTGCCGGCATCGCCCGCGCTGGCGCGGTTGAACACCGCAGCAGTGGCGACGGTGTTCGGGCTCGCTGCACCAACCGCACTTCGGCCAAGCGCCGAGTCGTTGACTCTGCAAGCGACTTTCGCCGTCGACAGTGGTTTGTCGAAAGCCCTGATAAGCGTTGCTCAAGGGGCGCGGTTATATCGGGTCGGCGATGACTTGCCGGGCGGCAGCGTGCTGCGTCGGGTCGAGGCGCAACATGTGGTGCTGTGGAACAAGGGCCGGGAGGAATCGTTGCCTCTCGCACCTTTTGCCAGTGCGTTTCTCAAGCGTTTGCCCGCATCCACCGAGGCAGACCCCGCTGGCATTTCCGCCCGTTTTCTACGCCCGCTCGCCGGGCAGTCAGAGTGATCACATTGATGAACAGCTTGATTGGCGCGCAAGCCTTGCGCGCCCTGTTGGTTTGCGCCGTGTTGGTGACACCGCTCCTCAATCGCCCAGTGCACGCCGGGGAACAGCGCTGGCAGTTGGCGATGAATCAGGCCGAACTGCGCGACATCGTCGAAGAGATCTCGGCGATTCTCGGCACCACCGTGGTGCTCGACCCGCGCGTCTCGGGACGCATTACCGTCATGTCCCGTCAGGCGCTGGATCGCGAAGGCGTACGGCGCTTGTTCTACTCGGTGCTGGACGCGCACAACTTCACGGTGATCGATGAGGGCGACCGCATCCTCATTACCCCGGTGGCAGACGTGAAAACACGTGCTGGACAGGCTGCCAGTGAGCGCGTCACCCCCGCGCAATTCATTACCCAGGTTTTCGAACTCAATACCAGCAGCGCTGCCGATCTCGCCGCGCTGATCCGCCCGTTGGTGTCGGCCAATGGCTACCTTGGCCCATCCGTTTCGGCCAACGCTTTGGTAATCACTGACACCAGCGCCAACGTCAAACGCATCAGCCAGGTGGTGCGGCAACTCGACGCGGGGCAGCAGGATCAGCACACAGTGGAGTCGCTGCGCTTTGCTCAGGCCAGTGATATCGCCACGGTGATCGAGTCCTCATTGGGCAAGCGCAATGCTGACTCGCTCATTCAGGTGCTGGCCGATGTCAGAACCAACCGCTTGATCGTCATCGGCCCGCTCGCCGTGCGCCAGCGCTTGACCGAGCTGATTCGCCAACTCGATGTCCCCGCCACCGCCAGCCTCGATACCGCGCGGGTGATTCGTTTGCGCCATAGCGACGCCAAGCAGTTGGCGCAGGTGCTGGAAAGCATGGGCCAGAATCGCAAGGCGCCGGCAGCCCTCAACGGCAGGGACGCAGCTGCTGCGACGCCGTTCATGCTCAAGGCCGACGAAAGCCAGAATGCGCTGGTGCTGATTGCCGAACCGGCTCAGGTCCGAACCATCGAGAACATCGTCCGCGAGCTGGATCAGCCGCGTGCGCAGGTGCTGATCCACGCCGCTATCGTCGAAATCTCCGGCGATATCGCCGATGCCGTGGGCGTGCAGTGGAGTTTGAACACCGGCGACGCGAAAGGCTTTATCAACTTCCCCGGCACCGACATTCCCATTGTCGGCGGACTGAAGTTCGACGAGAAAAAATCGGCGCCCGACGGTGCGATTCTGCAATTGGGCGGCGACCGTTTCGGCGCGTTGATTTCGGCACTGGCGAGCAACACGCGGAGCAATCTGCTGTCCACGCCGAGCCTGCTGACCCTGGATAATCAGCAAGCGGAAATCATTGTCGGGCAGAACGTGCCGTTCAAGACCGGATCCTACTCTACCAACAGCAGCGGGGCGGATAACCCGTTCACCACGGTCGAACGCAAAGACGTCGGCATCAGCCTGAAAATCAAACCGTACATCAACGAGGGTGCGACCCTGCGTCTGGAAGTCGAGCAGGAAGTCTCGGACATCGCGCCTTCAGTAACAGGCATCGACTCCTCGGATCTGATCACTAACAAGCGCGCCCTGAAAAGCACGATTCTCGTCGACGACGGCGAAATCATCGTCATTGGCGGGCTGATCCGCGACAGCGTGCGCACGCAGAAAAGCGGTGTGCCGTTGCTGCGCGATATTCCGTATCTCGGCGCGCTGTTTCGCTGGAGTCGCGACACCCAGACCAAAAGCAATCTGATGGTGTTCCTGCGCCCGACCATCGTCCGCAGCCGTGAGGATCTCTCGGGCATCAGTCAGCAGCGCTACAACACTTTGCGCGACCTGAGTCAGCCAAAGGCCGGGGAGAGCAACTCGCTATTGCTGCCGGCCGAAGCGCGACAGTTGTTTGAGCCGGCAACGGTGGCGCCATGAGTGCCGCGTTGGCAATCCTGCCATTCGGTTTCGCCCGACGATTTGGCGTGCTGCTGGAAGGCACGGGCACGCAGGCCCGCGTGCTCATGCGAGCCGACACGCCGCTGACGGCGCTGGCCGAAGTGCGCCGCTTGTGCGCTCGCGAACTGCCGATCGAGATACTTGCGCAGGAGTCGTTCGCCGCGCGGCTGGCCGCGACCTATCGCGAAGGACATAGCGCTGCGCAACAGGTCGCGCAAGGGCTGGACGATGAGCTCGATCTGCTCAGCCTCGCCGAACAGGTGCCGCAGACCGCTGACCTGCTGGAGCAACAAGGCGACGCGCCAGTGATCCGCCTGATCAATGCGCTGCTTAGCGAAGCCGTGCGCGCACAGGCCTCGGACGTCCATCTGGAAACCTTCGAGCAGTACCTTTCGGTACGCATGCGCGTCGACGGTCAGTTGCGCGAAATGCTCAGGCCAAGACGTGAACTGGCGACGTTGCTGGTGTCGCGGATCAAGGTCATGGCGCGGCTCGACATCGCCGAAAAACGCGTGCCGCAGGACGGCCGGATTGCCTTGCGTCTGGCCGGGCACGAAGTCGATGTGCGCGTCTCGACATTGCCGTCGGCGCACGGCGAACGTGTGGTGCTGCGCTTGCTCGATAAGCAAGCCGGGCGTCTGCAACTGCAACGTCTGGGCATGCCGGACGACACTCTCGCTACCCTGCAAAGCCTGCTCGCCAGGCCGCATGGGATTTTGCTGGTGACCGGGCCGACCGGTTCCGGCAAAACCACCAGTCTCTACGCGGCGTTGAGCAGCCTCAATGATCCGTCGCGCAACATTCTCACGGTCGAGGATCCGATCGAATATCACCTGCCGGGGATCGGCCAGATGCCGGTCAATCCGAAGGTGGAAATGACCTTCGCGCGCGGCTTGCGCGCCATTCTTCGTCAGGATCCGGACGTGGTGATGGTGGGTGAAATCCGTGATCGCGAGACCGCGCAGATTGCCGTGCAAGCTTCGTTGACCGGACATCTGGTGCTGTCGACCTTGCACACCAACAGTGCGGTCGGCGCGGTGACGCGACTGAGCGACATGGGCGTGGATGCGTATTTGTTGGCCTCGTCGCTGGTCGGTGTGCTTGCGCAACGCTTGTTGCGCACGTTGTGCGTGCATTGCAAGGCGCCGTACTTTGCCGACGCTGCGACCTGTCATCGGCTGGGGCTGGATCCCTTATTGGCGGCGCCGCTTTTTCGTGCGCAGGGCTGTGAGCATTGCCAGCACGGTTATCGCGGGCGCATCGGCATCTACGAACTGATCAGCATCACCGATGCGGTTGCCGCGCTGATTCATCAGGGCGCCAGCGAGCGCGAGCTGATTGACGCAACGCGCAAGGAGTCTCGCAGCCTGTTTCAGGCCGGCCGGCAACGTGTGCTCGACGGCGAGACCAGCGTCGATGAGTGGCTGCGCGTGACGCAGGAGGATTAATCGATGCCGACCTTCGATTACCGCGCCGACAATGCTCAGGGCCACCGCTGCCGTGGCAGACTCGAAGCGGAAAACGCCCGGCACGCGCGACAGTTGTTGCGTGAGCGCGGACTGTGGACGTTGCAACTCAAGGAAATGCAAGGCAATGGCAGCGGCCATGGAGCGTGGCGCGCCGGTCGCTTGAGCGTTGCCGATCTGGCGCTGCTGACCCTGCAATTGTCGACGCTGGTACAGGCCGGTTTGCCGCTGGAAGAAGCGCTGGAAGTGGTCGCCCGCCAGACCGCCAAGCGGCGCGTTGCCGGTTTACTGTGGGCAGTGCGCGGGCGGGTCATGGAAGGGCACGCGCTGGCCGTCGCGTTAAGCCGGTTTCCTGCGGCGTTTCCCGAGTTGTTCCGCGCCACGGTGGCGGCGGGTGAGCGCTCTGGCCATCTCGGTCATGTGCTGGAGCAACTGGCTGTTTACACCCAGGCGCGCCAGGCATCGCGACAAAAGATTCAGATGGCGCTGATCTATCCCTCGATTCTGATGTTCGCCAGCGTGGCCATCGTCGGTTTTCTGCTCGGCTACGTGGTGCCGGACGTGGTGAAAATTTTCGTCGACAGCGGTCAGCCGTTGCCCTGGTTGACCCGCGCACTGATCAGCCTCAGCGACGGTGTGCGCCAGTTTGGTCTGGTATTTCTCGGCGGCAGCCTAGCGCTGTTCAGTGGCTGGCGCTGGAGCTTGCGTCAGCCGCTCTGGCGGCTGCGCTGGCATGCGCTGGCGTTAAATATTCCGCTGCTCGGCACGTTGCTGCGCGCCATGGAAGCGGCGCGATTCGCCAGCACGTTGGCGATCCTCGGCAAGAGCGCCGTGCCCTTGGTCGATGCGCTGGAAATCGCCGCCGCCGTGATCGGCAATCAGACCATTCGCGGGCGTATGAGCGAGGTCGCCCGCTCGGTGCGCGAAGGCTCGACGCTGACCCGCAGCCTGGAACGCAGCGGCGATATCCCGCCGATGATGCTGCACATGATTGCCAGCGGTGAACGCGCCGGCGAACTCGACGCCATGCTCGCCCGCGCCGCCGAACAACAGGAGGCGAGCCTCGCTGCGCGCATCGCGCTGATGGTGAGTCTGTTCGAGCCGGCGATGTTGCTGGTGATGGGCGCGGTGGTGCTGCTGATCGTCCTCGCCATCCTCCTTCCGATCCTCAGTCTCAACCAATTGGTGAATTGATCCATGGCTCTTTTGTACAGAAAAACAGCGGCCGCGCAGCGCGGTTTCACCCTGATCGAAATCATGGTCGTGGTGGTGATCATCGGCATCCTTGGCGCAATTGTCGTGCCGCAATTCATGAGCCGGCCGGATCAGGCGAAAACCACGGCGGCGAAGATCGATATTCAAGCAATCGCCACGGCGCTGGAGATGTATCGCCTCGACAACGCGCGATATCCCACGACGCAGCAGGGCCTCGAAGCGTTGGTCAAGCGCCCCTCCGGGACACCGGCGGCACGTAACTGGAACCCTGCCGGTTATCTGAAAAGTCTGGCGCGCGATCCCTGGGGTACGCCGTACCAGTACCTCAACCCCGGTACGCGTGCGGCGGGTGGCGGTTACGACTTGTATTCGCTGGGCTCCGATGGCGTCAGTGGCGGTGAAGGCCACGCCGCCGATATCGGCAACTGGGCCATCGATTGATGCGCCAGCGCTGCCGGGGTTTCACCTTGCTGGAATTGATGGTGGTCATGGTGCTGATCGGCGTGTTGCTGGGTATGGTCGGCCTGGTGGGCGGGACCAATCCGGCGCAAGTGGCGCGGCAGGAGGCGAGCCGGCTGGCTCGGCTGATCGAGCAATTTCGCGAACGGGCAGTGCTGGAAGGACGGGAGTTTGGTGTGGGTTTTAGTCTGGAAGGTTATCGCGTTCTCCAGCTCGGCGAGAAAGGCTGGCAGGCGTTGCTGCCCTTGCAAGCATGGCCGCCGGAACTGCAGCCGCGACTTACCGTGGAGGGCCTGCCGGTGCGCTTGGCGAACAGTGCGCAGCTGCCGCAATTGTTGATTCTCAGCAGTGATGAAATCAGCGCATTTACCATGTTTCTAGTAACTCGTGAGCGAGTTTGGGCGAATTTGTCTTCGGACGGTTTGAGTGAGATCTCACTCGATGAGTGACCGACCGACGATCACTCGCATGCGAGGTTTCACGCTGCTGGAAGTCATGGTCGCACTCACGATTTTCGCCGTACTCGCAGCGGCGATATTGTCGGCGAGCCGTTACGTGGTGCAGCAGAGCGGCGCCGCTGAGCAACGGCTTTTCGCCGCGTGGCTTGCGGATAATCATCTAAATGAGTTGCGCCTGAAAAACGACTGGGTCGCCGGACAACAGCAGCGGATTGTGCACATGGATCGCCGCGACTGGCGCCTTCGATCATATCTGCGCGTGGGCGAAATGCCGGGGCTGTTCACGGTGGAGCTGGAAGTCAGTCTCGGCGACAGCGATCAACTGTTGTATCGCACGTCTGCGCGGTTGCAGGGCCGCCATGAATAACCAGCGCGGATTCACCTTGTTGGAACTGGTGATCGCAATGGCGATTTTCGCTCTGCTCGGTCTCGCCAGCTGGCGCCTGTTCGACAGCGTGGTGCGCGTGCAACACGCGACGGCGAGCCATGAGCGCGGCTTCAGAAGTTTGCAACGGGCAGTCGCGGTGATCGAGCGCGATCTGCTGCACATCACCGAACAGCCTATCGTCTTGAGTGCCGGGCAACTGAGTGTGCAACGCAGCAACTGGCGCAATCCACTGGATCAACCACGCAGCGAACGCCAGGAGCTGACATATCGCCTGCTCGACAGTGTGCTGTGGCGAGAGAGCCGCGCCGAAGGATCGCTGACCGTACAGCGGCAGAAGTTGCTGGAGGAGGTTGTCGATCTGCGCTGGCGGTTGCTCGGTGGTTCTGCGGGCACACCTTTGACGCTGGAGTTTCTGGTCTCGACCCGACGCTATGACGGCATTCGCCGGGTACTTTTGCTGCCGGGAGCATTGCCATGAAACACCGGCAACAAGGGCTGGCGTTGATCAGCGTGATGCTGGTGCTGAGTCTCGCCTTGCTGATCACCAGTGGCATGTTGCGTAGCCACCGAATGTCGTTGCAGAGCAGCGCGCAACAGCTGCAAACCCTGCACTTGCGTCAGTGGGCGGTGGAGGGAGAGGTCTGGGCGCTGCGGCGTTTGCACAAGGCTGTTGTGGATCAGCAAAACCATGCCGAGATGCTCCTGGACTGGCCCCAAGACATTCCTGAACTGGGCCGCGAAGACACGCAAGTCGAGGTGCACATCGAAGACCTGTCGGCGCGTTTCAATCTCAACGCATTGCTGCATCAGGGGCAGATTGATGCGGTGACGCTGGAGCGCTGGGCGCGGTTGCTCGAATTGCTGGAGCTGCCTGCGCTGCAGCCGAGCCAGGTTGGCCAGTTATCCGAGGTGAGCCAATTACGTTTGCTGCCAGGTTTCGACGCACCAATGCTGCGGCGTCTGGAACCGTGGGTGGCGCTGCTGCCCACGGATGCGACGCTGAATGTCAACACGGCACCGGCGTTGTTGCTGCGTGTGCTCGAGCTGGAACCGGATGTGGCTGACGCCCTTGTTCGCCAACGTTCGACGACCTCCTGGCACAGCGTTCAGGCGTTTAGCGCCGACCCTTTGATCGCCGATACCGGAATCAATACACATGGGCTAGGCGTCGACAGTCGCTGGCATCGCATCACCGTACGCGTGGTGCAAGAACAGCAGGTGCTGACGCTGAACACTGACGTCGAATTCGTCACGAAAACCGCCCGATTGAAAGTCGTGCAACGCCGTTTGCTTCCTTCCCGCGGCATCGAGATAACGCAATGAAAAACTGGCTTTACCTGACCGCCGAAGGGCTTGCGCACCTGTCGTCCGACTGGCCTTGTTGCCTGTGGTCGCACGCCGGCGAACAACAAACGATGCCGCTGCACCAAGCGGTACAAGTGCTGCACGGGAAAAAAATCGACCTGTTGCTGCCCATCGAATCTTGCAGCTGGCTGCGCAGCGAACCCTGGCCCGGGCGACGTGCGCCGACCGCGCAGGCGCTTGCGTTTGCCGTCGAAGAGCAGCTTGGCGAAGTGCTCGACAATGTGCATTTGAGCATGGGTCAAGCAGATGGCGAGCGACGTTATCCGTTGATGGTCATCGCTCGCGAGCGCTTGGCGGCCGTTTTGTCGTTGCTCGCCGAAAGTGGTCTGCAAGTGCGCTCGGTGTTCGTCGATGCCGATTTGTTGCCAATGAATCAGCCTGCTGGTGTCCGCTGGTTCGGGCGCTGGTTGCTGGGCGGGGCGTTACCGGCCCGACTTGCAGTGACAGAGGAGGGATTGCTGGCGTTGAAAGGTGTGTTGCCCGAGAGCATGGTTTGGGTCGATGAGCCGGATGATCGGTTATTGCTGGCGGAAGGTTTTCGACAAGCGATCAATCTGCGGCATGGCGAATTCGCCTTGCGGCATTCGCCGCTGCCGTGGCGTGCGTTCTCGGCAGTATTGCTGATCCTGTTGTTGCTGGGTGTGGGCGCCAGCGAAACGCGGTTCCGTTTTCTTGACGACGAAACCCGGCGACTCGCCGAGCACAATGAGCTGCGCTTTCAAACGCTGTATCCCCAGCACGCGCAAACCCTCGATCTGACCGCACAGATGCAGGCGATTCAGAGTGTGCCAGCGCAGTCCCGTGACACCCGGGTTGCGGCGCTGGTCAGGTTGATCGAACAGGTGATTGGCGCCAGTCAGGTGGAGGTCAGGCGCATCGAGTTTGGCGAGGGCGATGGTTGGAAAGTCCAACTGACGGCCAACGGTTTCGCCGAGCTTGAGCAGTTGCGTGAGCGCGGGCGTCAGCAAGGTCTGGCGATCAAGATTGATGGCGCCAGCAAGATCGGCGATCGGGTGACGGCGACACTGACGTGTGAGGCTGGCGTATGAGGTCTGTGATGTTCCTTGAACGATGGCGACGACTGTCAGGTCGTGAGCGCAACCTGATACTTTTTCTGGCGACGGGTTGCCTTGGCGGCGCAATGTTACTGTGGCTCTGGCAACCGAGCGTGCAACGGCTGGAAGCGGCCGAGCGCCTATATCGTCAGCAACAGACTTTTGCGATTCAACTGAACCGCGCTCAGCCACCAAGCGGTGCCGTGTTCGATGCGAGTCAGCCATTGTCATTACGGATCAGCGATAGCCTCGCCACGGCGGGGCTTGACGTTCAGCAAATGGATAGCGACAACGAGCAGATTCGCCTGACCCTCACTGGCCCGCCCGAGCCTTTGCTACTCTGGCTGGACAGGCTTGAGCGTGGCGGTGTGGTATTGCACTCGCTGACGCTTGAGCCGCGCGACAATCTGCTGGAGGCGCGGTTGCTACTCAGATAGTCGTGCCGGTCAGGGGTGGCAGCTTCGCCAGTTTCAGTGCGACCAGCAGCGCGATCAGCAACAACGCGCCGATGAACAAACCGATGCCGTTCCAGCCGCCAAGGTGCCAGAAGACCCCACCCGCCGTCCCGGCGATGCTCGAACCGGCGTAATAGCTGAACAGATACAGCGAGGACGCCTGTCCCTTGGCCTTCAACGCCCGCCGACCGATCCAACTGCTCGCCACCGAATGTGCACCAAAGAAGCCGAAGGTGAAAATCAGCATGCCGACGATGACCAGCAACAGCGGTGTAAACATCGTCAGTGCCAGACCGACGAACATCAGCGCAATGGTCGCCCACAACACCTTGCGCCGCCCCAGTTTGTCCGCCAGTGAGCCGATCTTCGCCGAGCTGTAGATGCCCGACAGGTACACCACCGAGAGCAAACCGACGAACACCTGATCGAGGTTGTACGGCGCGGCCAACAGGCGATAGCCGATGTAGTTGAACAGCGTGACAAACGCACCCATCAACACGAACGCTTCAAGAAACAGCAGCGGCAACCCGGCATCGCGAAAGTGCATGGTGAAGCCGTCGAGCAGGCTGCGCGGGTGCAGCGAGCGCGAGCGGAAGTTGCGCGACTCGGGCAGGATCTTCCAGAACACCGCCGCTGCAATCAACGCCAGACCGCCGATCACCAGCATCGCCGTATGCCAGCTGACAAAGTCGATCAGCACCCCGGTGATCAAACGACCGCTCATCCCGCCAATCGCGTTGCCGCCAATGTACAAACCCATCGCCAGGCCAATGTGCTGCGGGTGAATTTCTTCGCTCAGGTAAGTCATCGCTACCGCCGCAAGACCGCTCAACGACAGCCCGATCAGCGCGCGCATGATCAACACGCCTTCCCAACTCGGCATCATTGCGCTGGCCATGGTGCACAGGGCTGCGGCGAACAGCGCGGTGACCATCACCGGTTTGCGCCCGACCCGATCGGAAATCGGCCCGGTGATCAGCAGGCCGATGGCGAGCATGCCGGTGGCCACCGAGAGGATCAGGCTGCTCTGCGCCGCATTGATCCCGTACTCGTGGGACAGCAGCGGCATCATTGGCTGCACGCAGTACAGCAGCGCAAAAGTCGCAAATCCGCCACTGAACAGCGCCAGCACCGTGCGCATGAACATCGGCGTGCCTTTTTCGATGTAGATCTCTTGCAGTTCGGCGACGACATCGTCGGCCGCTGCAGGCGGGACTTCATGGGCAAGGGGCGCGACAGCTGTTTTCACTTCAGACCTCGGAGGGCACGGCCAGGCAGGCAATGAAAAAATCATATAGCTGGCTAATGTTTCTATCCAATATATTGTTCGACCTGTTTGATAGCTTTAACGACCTAATGGGGTTTCCATGGAATTGCGTCATCTGCGCTACTTCATCGCTGTTGCCGAAGAATTGCACTTTGGCCGCGCCGCCCAGGTGCTGGGGATTTCTCAGCCGCCGCTGAGCCAGCAGATTCAGGCGCTGGAGCAAGAGGTTGGCGCGCGGCTGTTCGAACGGACCAATCGTCGGGTCGAGTTGAGTGAGGCCGGGCGGTTGTTTCTGGAAGAGGCGCGGCTGGTGCTGGCACAGGTCGACAAAGCGGCGGACGTCGCCCGGCGTGCGCAACTCGGTGAGCTCGGGGAATTGAAGATTGGCTTCACCTCATCGGCGCCGTTCAACTCGACCATTCCGCAGGCGATTTTCTCTTTCCGTCAGCGCTTTCCGGCGGTGCACCTGAACTTGCGTGAGATGAGCAGCACCCAAGTGGCCGAGTCACTGGTGGACGAATCAATCGAGGTCGGCATCATGCGTCCGCTGGGTTTGCCGGATTCCTTGAGTGTGGTCGAGTTGATGCGCGAACCTTTGGTGGCGGTACTGAGCGCCAAGCATCCGTTGGCTCAAGGCAGCGAGGATGGCCTGTTTCTTTCGGCGCTGGCGCTGGAGCCGTTTGTGTTCTTCCCGCGCAGTTACGGCAGCGGCCTCTACGCGCAACTGCTCAGCCTGGCCCGCGATGCCGGGTTCAGCCCCCACTTTGCCCAGGAAGCGGGGGAAGCGATGACGATCATTGGTTTGGTGGCGGCGGGGCTGGGCGTTTCGGTGCTACCGGCGTCCTATCAACGCATGCGCATCGACGGTGTGGTGTATCGGCCGCTGCTCGATCCGGAGGCGATTTCAGCGGTGTGGCTGGTGCAGCGCAAGGATCAGAAATCGCCGATGGCCAAGGCGTTTGTCGAACTGCTCACGCGCAAGGTCGAGCCTTCAAAAGCTTGATTGCTGCGCAATCAAATCGCGAGCAGGCTCGCTCCTACAGGGGAGCGCATTCCAAGGTGTGAGCGAGCATGCTCGCGAAGGCGTCAGCTCAATCACCACCACCCTCAGGGCAACCGCACCAGATCCCCCTTCAACGCCACCCGAGTCACAAAAATCCCCGCCCGACACTCGTAAGTATTCAAATCCTTGCGCACATGCCGGTCGTAATAACTGACGATATTGACCACCGCATTCGCCCCGACCCGCTTGGCCTCGGCTTGCAACTTGATCAGGTTCGATTGCAACACCCACTCGCAGGAATCGTGATCACTCTTGTTGAAACCATTGGTCTTCAGGTCGCTGATCACATCGCGCTGCAACAACCGCTGAGTACCCTGCGGCCCATTCCCGGCCAGATAAAACTTCACACTGCCATCCAGCCGCCCGGCGCGAATGGCGTCCGACAGCACGGTTTCGAAGGGCATGTACATCAGATTGGTGGCATGGCTGGCGCTGGGCAGCAGACTGAAGAGCGTGGCGGCGATCAGGGCTTTCACTTGCATGGTCATCTCCTTGACGGTGAAAGAGAGCAGCGAGTGCTCGACTGATGATGGCTCGCCGTTCTGGCAGGCGTTAAGGGGAGTGGCCTGCTTGAGCGAGTGTAGATGTTGCTGGTGAAGGTGTTCGGTGTGAGTGATTTGCAGCCATACATTTCGAGTTACGGAACTGCCGTTGGGGAAATTGCTGCTGTCGGGCAGGATCAGTTTTTTCTTGAATGAGTGTCACGGATGCCACTTCGATACCAGCCTAGGGAGGGCAGCGTTCTGATTTGCGATTTCAGGGGTCATGAAGTACCTGAGATGGTGAAAGTCAGGCCTGTCGTTGTGATACGCAAGCACCGAACGAATAGCTTGCTGGTGACGGTGGTGCCGCTGAGTACCACTGCTCCGGAGCGCTTGCTCGACCATCATCTTGAACTCGCAAGCCACCTTCACGGAGCCAGTCCAACCTGTTGGGCAAAGTGCGATATGGTTGCGACAGTCAGCCTTTCGCGACTTGATCGAATCAAAAGTCGGGATCGTCAAGGCAAGCGCGTTTACCTGATCTCACATCTTGCAACAGACGAGTTCTACGCCATCAAAACTGCAGTCAGACGGGCGTTGGGACTGTAATGGCAGATGCAGTGGCGCATTGAGGCCAAATGCCAGCCGTTGTCCCTCCCTGTTTTTCGGGCAATACTGCCAGCGTTCCCGAAAGGGGCTTGTGAGACTCTGAGGATCCTGGGCAACCAGCCATCGCAGAGCCAGACAGGTAACTGGCGATGACAAGCCAACCTGTTTGTGAAAGGGCGCCGAAAGGCGCCCTTTGTCGTTTCTACAGCTCAATCAATCAACGTGGGCGAGGTCACCACGCAACGCCACGCTCGACACCACCAGTCCCGCACGGCACTGGAATTTTTCGGTGTCTTTGTACAGGTCGCGCTGATCGACGCTGGCGATGTTGATCACGGCGTTGGCGTCGGCTTTTTTCGCGGCGTTCTGCAGGGTCGCGAGGGCCGATTGCAGGGCCCAGAAGCAGGCGTCTTCGTCGGATTTGTTCGAACCGTTGGTTTTGCGGCTGCTGCTGACGGTGTCGAGTTTGCGCACTTGTTTCGGCAGGGTTTCGCCGGCCAGGTAGAACTTCACGCTGCCGTCGAGCAGGCCGGCGTCGGTGGCGCGTTTGACGCCTTCGCGAAAGCTCAGGTAAGTCGGTTCTTCCGCACCCTGTTTGATGATGCCCAGATTGTTCACCGCTTCGATGTCCGGGTTGATCGACAGTTCTTTGAGCACGTTGTCGCGCAGGCGGTTGACCCAGCGGTTGTAGTTGCCGTGAATCTTGCCGTCCTTGGCGTCGAGGCCGTAGCTGCTGCGATAGTCGATTTCGAACGAGGTCGGGGTGAACGGGATATCGACTTCGGCGTGGTGGCGGCCACGTACGGTGATCGCGGCTTTGATCATGCCCGGGCGTACCGACTGCACGACCCATTGGCGGTCGTTCAGCGCGGTGACGATGGCGCGGCTCATCTGTGACTGGGTGAAGCCGAGGTCTGGCGAAAACTCTTCCTTGGCGTTGTACACCGGTTTGCTGGTGCAACCGCCGAGGACGAAGGCCAGGGCCAACAGGGCGGCGATGCGGTGAAACTGAGTCATTCCCTTCACTCCAAACGTATTGCGGTCAGTGCCAGCGGCGGAAAATCAACGAGGTGTTGACGCCACCAAAAGCGAAATTGTTGTTCATCACGTATTCGTGATGCATCTGGCGGAATTCGCCGCGCAGGTAGTCGAGCTTGCCGCAGTGCGGATCGACCTCGTCGAGGTTGAACGTGTGCACGTACAGGTCGCGATTCATCATCTCGATGCTGAACCACGACTCCAGCGCCCCGCACGCCCCGAGCGTGTGGCCGAGAAAACTCTTCTGCGAGCTGATCGGCATGCGCTCACCGAACAAACTGCTGGTCGCCAGTGTTTCGGCAATGTCGCCCTGTTCTGTAGCGGTGCCGTGACCATTTACATAACCGATGGCATCCGCTGTCAGCCCGGCATCTTCCAGGGCCAGCTCCATGGCGCGGCGCATGGTGATCTGTTCCGGGCGCGTGGTGTGCTGGCCGTCGGCGTTGCTGCCGAAACCAACGATCTCGGCATGGATGTGCGCGCCGCGAGCGAGGGCGTGTTCCAGCTCTTCGAGCACCAGCATGCCGCCACCTTCACCGATCACCAGACCGTCGCGGCCCTTGTCGTAGGGGCGTGGGCTGGTTTGCGGTGCGTCGTTTTTCAGACTGGTGGCGTACAGCGCGTCGAAGACCATGGCTTCGGTCGGGCACAGCTCTTCGGCGCCGCCAGCGAGCATCAAGGGCAGGCGGCCGAACTTGATTGCTTCGTAGGCGTAGCCGATGCCCTGACTACCACTGGTGCAGGCGCTGGACGTCGGGATCAGACGCCCGGTGAGGCCGAAGAAGATGCTGATATTGGCCGCCGTGGTGTGCGGCATCATCCGCACATAGGAGTTGGCGTTGAGGCCCTCGGCCACCGAGTTGAGCAGCATGTTGCCGAACGCTTTGATCTCGTCGGTGCTGCCGGTGGACGAACCACAAGCCACGCCCATGCGCCCGTCCTTGATCGACTCATCACCCAGCAAACCGGCGTCGGCCAGCGCCTGTTCCGCCGCGCCGACCGCCAGCCGCGACACCCGGCCCATGCTGCGCAGTTGCTTGCGCGTCCAGTGCGCCGGGACGACAAAGTCATCGATCGGCCCGGCCAGACGGGTGTTGAGTTCGCTGAAGCGGTCCCACTCGTCCATCCGGCGGATGCCGCTGCGGTTGGCCGCGAAGTTGCCGGCGATGGTCTGCCAATCGCTGCCCAGCGAGGTGATGCCGGCCATGCCGGTGACGACGACGCGCTTCATCAGCACAAGCCTCCGTTGACCGCCAGCACCTGGCGGGTGATGTACGAGGCTTCCGCCGACATCAGGAAATTCACCGCACCAGCGACCTCTTCCGGGGTGCCCATGCGCTGCGCGGGGATCATTTTCATCAGTTCTTCCACCGGCACGTTTTCGTCGAGCATCGCCGTGTCGATCAGGCCCGGCGCGACGCAGTTAACCGTGATTTTGCGCTTGCCCAACTCGATCGCCAATGCCTTTGCCGCGCCGATCACGCCAGCCTTCGAGGCGCTGTAGTTGACCTGGCCACGGTTGCCGATCAAACCCGACACCGAGGTGATGCAGACGATCCGACCGGCGGCGCGGCGGCGGATCATCGGCATCATCACCGGGTGCAGAACGTTGTAGAAACCGTCGAGGTTGGTGCGCAGCACCACGTCCCAATCGTCGTCGCTCAACGCTGGAAACGCGCCGTCGCGGGTAAGGCCAGCGTTGAGTACTACGCCGTAATAGGCGCCGTGGGTTTCGACGTCGGCCTCAAGAATGCTTTTGCACGCTTCGCGGTCGGCAACATCGAATTGCAGGACACGTGCGTTGCGGCCCAGTGCTTCGATTTCGGCCTGCACCGCTTGTGCGTCGGCAATGCCGGTGCGGCAATGCACGACGATGTCATGCCCGGCCTGCGCCAGACGCAGGGCGATGGCGCGGCCGATGCCACGGCTGGAGCCGGTGACCAGTACGGATTCAGTCATCGTTCGACTCCTGTGTTTGTTGCAGATATTGGGACGGTTGGGGCGGGCGAAACACGTTCAACCGGGCGCTGACTTCAATGCCCGGCGCGTTGATATGGCATTCGAAAACGCCCATACCGTTGTCGTCTTCCAGCGAGCGGATACCGTGGACAGTCAACTCGCTGCCGGCCGGAAATGCGTCGACGTTGCACTCGAACTTGCGTGTGCCGAGCAGGAAACCCAATTCCACCGGATTGCCTTTCAGGCGTGCGTGGCAACCGGCAAATGCGGCGACACTCTGCGCCATCAACTCGATGCCGACCCACGCCGGCAAACTGCCGTCGGGCAGGTTGAACAGGCCGTCAGGCTTGACCGTGAGGCGGGTGTAAATCTGTTCATCGTCGAAGCTTTCGATCTTGTCGATCAGAATCATGTCGCCGGCGTGGGGCAGCAGGTCGGCGAGCGGCCAGTCGGTCATGGGGCGTCTCCGATAATCAGGCTGACGTTATTGCCGCCGAAGGCAAACGAGTTGCTCATCAGGTAGCGGGGTGCAATGGACGTCAGGCGTTCGTTCGCGGTCACCCACTTCAGCGGCGGCAGGCCGGGATCGGCCTGGCCATCCCAGACGTGCGGCGGCAAGCCGTGTGCCGGGTTGTCAGCGCTCAGGCTCAACCAGCAGAACGCCGCTTCCAGTGCCCCGGCCGCGCCGAGCGTGTGACCAGTCATGGGTTTGGTCGACGAGCAGGCTACGCCGCCCGGGAACAGTGTGGCGACCGCCAGGCTTTCCATGGCGTCGTTGTGCTGGGTCGCGGTGCCGTGCAGGTTCAGATAGTTGATCTGGGGGGCTTGCAGTTGCGCGCGGCTCAAGGCCTTTTGCATCGCTTGCAGGGCGCCGCGACCGCTCGGCTCCGGGGCCGAGATGTGGTGAGCATCGGAACTGGCACCGGCGCCGAGCAGCGCGATGGCCGGGCCGTCGCCACGCTGCTTGCTCATCACGAACAGCACCGCCGCTTCGCCGATGTTGATGCCGTTGCGGTTGGCCGAGAACGGATTGCAGCGCTCGTCGGACACAGCCTCCAGCGACGAGAATCCATTCAGAGTCAGCTTGCACAAACTGTCGACACCGCCACACAACACTGCGTCGCACAGGTCGAGATCAAGCAGACGCTGCGCGCTCATCAAGGCCCGTGCGCTGGAGGTGCACGCGGTGGAAATCACGTAGGCCGGGCCGCTCAATTGCAGCCAGTCGGCGAGGAAGTTGGCCGGCGCGCCGAGTTCCTGCTGCCGGTAGTCGTACTCGGCCGGGAATTGCTGCTCACGGATGTAATGCTCCAAGCCACGGCTGGCCTCGTCGATACCCGAGGTGCTGGTGCCGAGGACCACGCCGATGCGCTCGCGGCCGTAGGTCTGGATCGCCCGATCGATGTCGTCGCGGATCTGCAGCGCGGCTTCCAGCAACAACTGATTGTTGCGGCTGCTCTGGTCGGCCAGGGCTGACGGAATGGGCGTCAACTCACCGTGCACCGCCGCCACCGGCAACTCGCGCCCGGCCACCCAGCCGGATTCGCGGCGCATGCCCGAGCAGTCACCGGCAAACAGGTTCTGCGCGACTTGATGCTTGTCGCGGCCCAGGGCGCAGATCACCCCGAGGGCATTGAGGTAGGCAGTCATGGCTTCGGGTCACCGAGGGGAGAAACCCGATAGTGCGGGCCTTGGGACAGGTTCAATTCGAAGCTCAACGGTTGCGTATAACGGATCGCCCAGCGCGGCGGCAGCGAGCGTTGCCCGGCCTGTTGCTGCGCGGCGGGATAATTGCGCAACAGCTCGCCGGACGGGATCAGGGCGAACAGCAATGCGGCGAACAGCTCACGGGCTTCAGGATTGGGCGGCAACAGACCATCGGCCTGCCAGTGTCCATCGATCAATTGCTGACGGGCTTGAGGAATTCCCAGCGGGTCCATCATCGACCAGCGAATGCCGGGGCCTTCGCGCTGAATCACCAGCAGCCAGTCCTGGCGCTGATCGGCGAGGTTACGTTCAATGTGCAGTTGCAATGGCAGTGGCAAGGTCGGGTTGCTCGCAGGCAGGGGCGCCTGGCTGGCGCAACCACCCAACAGGGCAAACATCACCACCATCAGCCACACCAGAAATCCTGTGGGAGCTGGCTTGCCAGCGATGGGGTCGGCACGTCCAGCATTCACGCTGACTGACACACCGCTATCGCTGGCAAGCCAGCTCCCACAGGTTTTGGGTTGTACAGGTCGAATGCGGTACATCAGACGGCACCTTCAAGCGGCTTGCGCGCGACGACATTGACCAACGTCTCTTCCCGCTGCCCAAACGGCTTCGGCTTGCGCAACCCGAACCGCTCGAGCAAGCCGAAATCCTTCGACCGGCTCCACCACAGATACGGGTACGAGACATTGCGCTCACCAAACTCGAAACCCTGCTCGCGAATCATCTGCAAATACTGCGCAGCGCTCTTCTGCACATGCATCGGATGGCGGAACAACCAGCGAATCACCCACGTATCAATGTATGCCTCGGTGGACTCGGCGAACAGCAGATAGCCGCCCGGTTTGAGCACCCGATAAAACTCGGTGAGGGCTTTCTCTTGCTCGACCAGATGATGAAAGGTCTGGTGACAGAACAGTAGATCGACACTCGCATCCGGCACCTTCAGCGTCGCGCAATCACTGCCAATCAACTCGACGTCCAGACCCTGACGCGCCGCCTCTTCGCCGCTTAACTTCAGGCTGTGCGGATCGGCATCGACGCCGATCAGACGCTGTGGCGCGAAGGTCTGGCGCAGGTAACGGAACGACTTGCCCTGACCACAACCGGCGTCCAGCAACACCGGGTTCGCCGGCAGCGACTCGCTGAACAAGCCACGGAGATCGTTGATCGCCACGCGCAACACGTGGTGCTGCCAGGTGTGGCTGCGTAGGAACCAGAAGCCGAAGCGGGTTTCCTCGACGTAGCTGTCGCTCAGGTAACTCATGGGGCGTCCTTTGCACAAAGTTCGGAAATCATCTTCAAGCGGCGACGCGCTTCGCTGACGAACGGGTTGCGCTCGTCCCAGGCGTAGCCGGCGAGGATCGAGCAGATCATCCGGCGGATTTCCGGCTGGCTGTCTTCATAGAAAATCACGTCCTGAAAGGTCCCGGCGTACCAGCCTTCGACGTAGCAGCGGAAGGTGTTGACGCCGCGCTTCAGCGGCTCGGCGAATTCGCCTTGCCAATCGACCGTTTCACCCTGCAACTGACGGTGCAGCACCGCCGCCGCCATGCTCGCCGAACGCATGGCGATGGTCACGCCGGAAGAGAACACCGGGTCGAGAAACTCCGCCGCATTGCCCAGCAGCGCGAAGCCCGGGCCGTGCAGTGTCTTGACGTTGGCCGCGTACCCGCCGAGGGTGCGTGCCGGGGTATCCCACACGGCCTTGTTCAACACGCCAGCGAGGCTTGGCGTCTCGGCAATAAAACCGCGCAGGCAGGCGTCGAGGTCGGCATCACGACCGTTGAAGTGCTCGGCAGCGGCGACCACGCCGACCGAGCAGCGGCCGTTGCTGAACGGGATCGTCCAGAACCAGATATCGCGATGGTGTGGATGGGTGGTGACGAGGATTTTTTCGCGATCGAACGCCGGGTTGTCGATGTGATCTTCGACATGGGTGAAAACTGCCTGACGCACCGGGAAATTCGACGGCGCTTCCAGGTCGAGCAAGCGCGACAACACGCGGCCGTAGCCGCTGGCATCGAGTACGAAATCCGCCTCGACCCGGTACTCGCTGCCGTCTTCACGGCGCACATCGAGTCGCGGTTTTGCCCGTTCGAAATCGACGCTGACGATGGCATCGCCATAGCGGATCTCGGCGCCTTGCAGCGCCGCTTGATCAGCCAGCAATTTGTCGAAGTCGGCGCGTTGCACCTGGAACGTGGTGGGCTTGCCGTTGGTGAAGGTATCGCCGAAATCAAAGGCACTGTAGCGCTCGCCCCAGGCAAACGCGGCACCGGTTTTACGCTGGAACCCGGCGGCGTTCACCGCTTCAAGCATGCCGGCCTCTTCGACGAAATCCAGGCAATGACTCAGCAGGCTTTCGCCGATGGAAAAGCGTGGGAAGTGCTGGCGCTCGATCACCAGCACGTCGTGGCCCTTGCGCTTGAGCAGCGCAGCGGCAATGGCGCCGGACGGACCGGCACCGATGATCACTACCTGACGACGTTGCATTTCAACGGTTGGCACGTGAACTCCCGGGCGCAATGGCGGTGTGTTTCTGGGGCGCGCGATGCAGGCCGATCAGGGCCGGCAACAGCGTCGCGATCAGGCCCATCAGCATCAGCGCGAAGTACAGCGCCGGGGTGATGAGCTGTTGTTGCAACAGCAAGTTGAGAAAGACGATTTCGCTGAGGCCGCGAATGTTCAACAGCACACTTTCGCGCCAGCGGCTGGCACCTTCGAACGAAGCGCCGGCCCAACCGAGACCGAACCAGTTGCCGAGCAGTTTGCTGGCAATCGGTAACATCAGCAGCGCGGCCCATTGTGCGGGGCCGAGGCTGGCGAGGGCGCTGTGCACGTCAATCTGCACAATGCCAAAGGTGAGGATCAACGGAATCGCAATCCATGTCTGCAAACGGCTCATCCAGCGTGCTGGCAATGGCAGCACCAGCGGCACTTTCAACGCAGCCATGCACAGCAGATAACCGATGCCGAAAATCAGCGCGTTGAGTTTGTAGTGCTCGGCCATCACCAACAGGGCAAAGAAGCCGAAGCTGTAAGTCAGTGGTCGGCGCACACCGAACAGGCGCAGCAGCAACGGCACGCAAGCGAGACCCAGCGGCAGCAACAGACTGCTCAGGTGCAGACTGCCTTGGGCGAGGCCGAACAACGTCCAGCAGGTCAGGTCGATCAGGATCGCGGTCTGTACCAGACGTCGGGTGGCAGCGGGCGGGTAATCGATGTGACGCAGATACAGGTACAGCACCGGAATCGCGGTAATCGCGAACACCAGACCAATGGCCAGCGAGTTGAGCCAGGGTTGCGCCGGCAGCAGCCAATACGCGACCGCGAGACCGCAGGTGAACGGTACGGCGAAACTCGGCACGGCGATTTTCACGCTCTGACGATCCAGTCGCAGGTCGATCACGTCGCTGAGAATATGCCCGAGCAACAGCGCAAAACTCAGACTGTAGAGGTTTTTCAGCCACTCTGGCGCGATCAGTTCCGCGCCGCTGAGCTGCCAGCCCGGCTCGATCCAGAAGTACATCAACAGCGGCAAACCGAAGCTGGCCAACAGCAACTGGCTGACGATCGGAATCAGGCCGAAATGTCGACCGACACGGGTGGCGACGGCGAACAACACCAGGGCCAGCAACCAGAAACCGATGACCATCATGCTGCCGGCTCCGCTACGGGCGCCGCATGCTCATGTCGGCCGGCCCACGGCGCGAGCATGAAACTGAACGCCAGACCGAGGCTGACCGACAGCCCAAAATTGCTCACGGCCGGGGTACTGGAAACAGCCAGCAAACCAAACGACAGCCACGTCGTCACAGCCGCCAGCAAGGTGCCGAGCAGGCTCACCGCCGCACCGCCGACCTGCTCACGCATGAGGATCGCGTAGTCGACGCTGATCGCCGTCACCAGCAGCAGGCCGAACAGACTGAACAGGGTCAGCGGTTGTCCCAGCCAACCGAGACTGGCGAGACTGCACAGCGCTGCCAGCAACGGCAGGGCGACGATGCGCAATGCGCCGCCGAAGCCGAATGGCAGGATCAGCACCAGCACGATCAGCACGCAGGAGGCGAGTTTCAATTCGGCGGCGCTGATCTGCGTCGCGGCGAAAACATTGTTCAGATCGCCGAGCCGATCCACCAGCATCACCCCCGGCAGATCCAGCGCCTGCACCCGCAGCAACGACGGATTATTCAGGCCCTGCAGGCTGGTCATCGCTGCTACGCCGTCCTCGGTCGGGCCGAGCCACAACGTGCGATACGGTTCGCCGAGCGGCCCGGCCAGCGCAGCGTCGATGTCTTCGGTCGGCAGGGTCTGTAACTGTTGCAGCTCGGTTTGCAGCGCAGCGAGGGGCACGCCGAGGTCGAGCAACGGCTGCCAGAACTGCGGCAGTTTGTTCAGTGCGTCGCGTACTTGCTGTTGCTGGCCTGGCGGGCTGACCAGTTGATCCAAGGCGAGATAGCCTTGCAGCTTGTCGAGATTGACCAGTTGTTCCAGACGCTCGCTCAGCGCCGCTTGTCGCTCCAGCAGTTCCTGCTGATTGGCCGCACGCACGAGGAAGAACTGGCTGGTTGGCTGATAGCCGGTGATGCGCGCAATGGTCTGCGCTTCATCGGTCAGACGTTGCGGTGCGCCGACCCATTGGCGGATGTCGTTCTTGCTTTGCAGTTGCACCAGACCGCCGGCGCAGAAGGCGATCAGTAGCGCCAGCAACACCGGGGTACGAACGCGTTCGAGCAGCTTCTCGCGCAGATAGACCATGCGCTCAGCCAGGTGCAACGGCCATTGCGCGGGGCGCAGTTCGACGTTTTTCAGCAGCGCCGGCAGCAAGCACACGGCTGACAGATAGGCACCGAGCAACCCGGCAGCGGAGAACACGGCGATTTGCGTCAGCGCCGGAAACGGCGTCCACGCCAGCGCCAGATAACCGATGGTGCTGGTGAGCAGGCTCAGGGTCAGCCCGGACAGGGTCAGGCGCAAGGCTGGCCAACTGCGCCACGGCTTGAGGCTCCAGCTCTTCGACAGATAGTGCAGCGGGTAATCCACCGCCACGCCGATCAGGCTGGAGCCGAGCACCAGCGTCATCACATGCATGTGGCCGAACAGCGCCACGCACGCAACCGCGCCGAACAACATGCCCACCAGCACCGGCACGAATGCCAGCAGCACGCGCCAGCGGCGGAAGGCGAGCAACAACAGCAACAAAATACCGACCGTCGCGCCGCCCCCGACCCAAGTCATTTCACGGGTCGCTTGCTGCTGACCATTGGCTGCGTAGAGCAGACCGCTGGCGGCCAACAACTGCACGTCTGATTGCGCCGCTTGCTCACGGCTGTGTTGCAGCAGGGCGGCGACTTGCAGCGGCAGGTTCATGTCGAACGCGTTGCCCGTGGTGCGCGCCCGCAGCAGCACCCAGCTCTTGCCGTCAGCGTCGGCGACCAATGCGCCGCTGCCGATATCCAGTTGCACCGCGCCGTGTTTCGGCTGGCTGTTCTGGATACGCCCGGTCAGGCCCAGCCAGTCATCCTGGCTCGGCACCAGGCTGAAACCGGTAAAAGGGTCGAACAGTGCCTGCACCCGTTGTTGAATAAGCGCATCGGGGTGCTCGGTGAGAAGTTGCCGGTCATCCGCCGAAAGCATCGCCAGCCGTCCTTGCAGCAACTGCGTGCGCAGTGCGGGCAAGTCCGCTTGCAGGTTCCACTGGACTTTTTCGAACAGCCCGCTGGCCTGCCATTGCTCGCCCAGGGTCTGCGCCATGGCGACCGCTTGCTGGCGATCGGCATGGCCGACCAGCACCAGCATTTCCCGGTTGAGCGGTTCCTGCATGCGTTGTTCGGCGCGCAGTTCGAGGGCGTCAGGATGGGTACCGGGCACCAGTTCCATCAGGTTCGCCGACAACGGCGCACCGTCGCGCCATTGCCAGCCGGCCAGCGCGACAACCGCCAGCAGCAGGATCAGGAACAGCCAGGGCAGCCTGCGTTCACTCGGCAAAGTCATGTTGCTCCGTGTCGCTCAGCGGTTGGCCGGCGGTGCTGTTCTGCATGCGCAGCACCGTACTGTCGCCCTGGGTTTCCAGCAGTTCAATGGTTTGCACCAAAGCGCTGCCGTCGATGTTGATCTGGTTGAACACTTGCTTGAGCAGCAATGAGCGTGGAGTCAGGGTCAGTTTCCACTGTTGCGCGTCACCGCTCAGGGCCAGTTCGAAATCCCGTTGCAGGCCGCTGCTGTCACCTTGCAATACGGCGAGGAACAAACGGTTCTGCTCCGCTCCAGCACTCTTGTTCGGCAACAGTTGCCAGCCATCGCCGTCACGCCGGGCGATGCCTTTGGCAGTGATGCGGTAATCCTGTTGCAGCGGGGTTTTCAGCAGCCAGAGCAGGCCGTGATTTTTCGCGAGGACGAAACTGCCCTTGCTGATCAGCGGCTCGGGCAGGGCGCGCAGGTGTTTTTCCTGAATGAACTGGCCGTGGATCACGTCCGGTTTGGCCAGTTGCTCGCTGAGTTGTTGCAGATCGAAGGCGTTGGCCAGTGTCGATATGGCCAACAGCGCCAGCGCGCCAAGACTTCTGGAAATCAGGTTCATCGCAGCATCCTTTCCACGGCCTCGGTGAAGATTTTTGGCGAGGCCAGTTGCATCTCGCGACTGCTGACTTCGACCGCCACTTGCACCGAGCTGGCGCGGGTCAGGCGTTCGCCGGTTTGCGCGTCCGTGATCAAGTAGTTGATCTTCAGTCGGTTTTCCCACTCCACCAGACTGGCGCGCACGTTCAGACGCTGGCCGAACACCGCGCCGCGCACGTAGCGCAGTTGCAGATCGATCACTGGCCAGGCGTAACCCGAGTCGACCATCTGGTTGTAGTTGTGGCCGATCTTGTCGAGCAACGCGCAGCGCGCCACTTCGAGATATTTGACGTAATGGCCGTGCCAGACGACGTGCATGGTGTCGACGTCGAAAAACGGCACGAGGATTTCCGTGTCGGCGTGAATCACTCCGGCGCTACGCATGCAGCCTCCAGTGTTGCGCGGCGATGCGTTGCAGGCACAGGCGCAGTTCGCCTTCCAGCGCGCGGTCCTCGATGACCGGCGGGAAGTCCTTGGTCAGCGCTTCGTGCATCGCCGCCAGCGCTGGCGGTAGTGGTCGGGCATCGTCGGCCTGACCCCGCAGCCAGACGCCTTGGTTGGCGGCGAGCAGGGTGGCGGCGGCGACCTGTTCGGTCAGTTCCAGCACACGGATTGCGTCGCGGGCGGCGATGGTGCCCATGCTCACCTTGTCTTGATTGTGGCACTCGGTGGAGCGTGAGAAGACGCTGGCCGGCATGGTGTTTTTCAGTGCTTCGGCGGTCCACGCACTGGTGCCGATCTGCACAGCCTTGAAGCCGTGGTTGAGCATTGCGCGATCCGCCGGAGCGCCGGACAGGTTGCTTGGCAGGCCATGGTTGTAGCGCTCGTCCACCAGCAAGGCGAGCTGACGGTCGAGCAGGTCGGCGACGTTGGCCACCAGATTTTTCAGGCTGTCCATGGCGAAGGCGATGTGGCCGCCGTAGAAGTGGCCGCCGTGCAACACACGCTCGGCTTCGGCGTCGATGATCGGGTTGTCGTTGGCGCTGTTGAGTTCGGTTTCGATGAACGAGCGCAGCCAGTTCAGACTGTCGGCCAGCACGCCGAGCACATGCGGTGCGCACCGCAGCGAGTAGCGATCCTGCAAACGATGCAGCGGTGCGGTCGGTGCGTCGATCGCCAGATCCTTGCGCAGCCACGCGGCGACTCGCATCTGCCCCGGGTGCGGCTTGGCGGCGAACAGGCGTTCGTCGAAGTGCTCCGGATTGCCTTGCAGTGCGACCACGTTGAGCGCGGTGATGCGCGTGGCCAGTTGCAGCAGATAATCGGCGCGGGCGTAGGCGAGGCAGGCGAGGCCAGTCATCACCGCGGTGCCGTTCATCAATGCCAGCGCTTCTTTCGGGCGCAGCACCAATGGCGTCCAGCCGAGTTCGCGGTGCACGTCGGCGGACTGGCGGCGTTCGCCACGGAACATCACTTCACGTTCACCGGACAGAGTCGCGGCGACGTAGGACAGTGGCGTCAGATCACCGCTGGCGCCCACCGAACCTTCTTCGGGAATCAACGGCAGGATGTCGTATTCGAGAAACGCGTGCAGACGCTCCAGCAGTTCCACGCGCACGCCCGACACGCCGTGGCACAACGACTGCAAACGCGCCGCCAGCACAGCGCGAGTAGCTTGTGCATCGAGCAGTTTGCCGAGGCCGCAACCGTGAAAGGTGTAGAGATGACGCGGCAATGCCTCGACGTGATGCAGCGGCACCGCGACCACGCAGGAGTCGCCGTAACCGGTGGTCACGCCGTAGATCACGCCTTCCTTGTCCAGCAGCGAGTCGAGGAACCGCGCACCCTTGGCAATGCGTTCGCGGTAAGCCGCATCGCTTTGCAACTGCACGGGCGCCTGACGGTTGGCCAGGGCCAGCACGTCTTCGATGCGCAAAGGGCGTTCGCCGAAGGTTACCGGCTCATGGGTTGGCGTCGTCATCGGTCTTCCAGAAAGGGTAAAAGTTGAACCATTGCTGCGGGGCTTCGAGGCAATAGTGACTCAGGCGCTGCGCATAGCGGGTGGCCCACTGATGAATGACCTGCTCGCGCTCGCGGCGTGTCCACGTCACGGCATCGGCGAAGGGCTCGAGGGTCAGGCGATAGTGGCCGTCGGGTTGTTTCAGGCACATCAGCAGATTGACCGGGCATTTCAGCAGGCCGGCCAGCAGCCAAGGGCCTTGCGGGAACGGCGCCGGGTGGCCGAGAAAGTCGACGGTCACGCTGCGTCCCCCGTGCAGCGGCACGCGGTCACCGGCAATCGCCAGCCACTCTCCGCGCTCCAGGCGTTCGTGCAGTTGCAGCATGATCACCGGGTCCAGTTCGCTGACCTGAATCAGGCGCAGATTGGTCGCTCCGGCCTCGCCCAGCAGTCGATTGAACTGCTCGGCGTGCTTGGTGTGCACCAGCACATTCATGGTGACCTTCTCGCCGATCTCCGCCAGTGCCCGGCACACTTCGAGATTGCCCAGATGTGCGCCAACCAGCAGTTGCCCACGGCTGCCACGCAACTGATTGCGCAGCAGGGCCGGGTCGATGATTTCAATCTGTTCGATGCGGATGTTGCCGTTCCACACGTCGAGCTTGTCGAGCATCGAATCGGCGAACGCCATGAACTGGCGGAATACCCGCCAATGACTCGGGCGCAAGTCTGCACGGTTACTCCACTCGGCCAGCCGTTGCTGGTATTGCCAGGCACTGCGTCGAGCGGTGCGGCCGAACAGGAAAAAGTACAGGACGATACCGTACAGCAACGGGCTTAGCAGCCGCCGGCCAAAAACCTTGGCAGCGAACGCAGTGAATTTCATCAACAGGAAACTGCCGCGCTCTTCGCGGTCGGCCCAATGCTTTTTGTCGGCCTCGACAGTCATGGGCGCCACCGCCGCCAGAGGATCACCGGCAAACGCAGTAACATGCCGAAGAACAGGCGCGTGTGCATGCTGGAAATCAGTACGTTGTCGTGGAACAACCGGAAGTGCGAGACGCCATCGAGCGGGTAATGCACGCTGGTTTGCAGCCAGCGCATCGGCTGATTGCGCCAGGCCAGACGCACAAGAATGTCCGAGTCGAAATCCATGCGTTTGCCAACCTTGGCCGAGTCGATCACGGCCAGCGTCGGCGCCAGCGGATAGACACGAAAGCCGCACATCGAATCGCGGATCTGCAACGACAGCGTGTTGATCCAGACCATTACGTGGGTCAGATAGCGCGCGTACAAACGGCCCTTGGGCACGCTTTCATCGAACAGCGGATAACCGCAGATCATCGCTTCAGGGTGTGCTTGCGATTCTTCGACGAAACGGGCGACGTCGTGCAGGTCGTGCTGACCGTCGGCGTCGACCTGCAAGGCATGGCTGAAACCCAGTCGCGAAGCTTCGCGCAGACCGGTCATCACCGCGCCGCCCTTGCCCTGATTGACGGTGAGGCGGACCAGATAGACGTTGTCGCGCTCGGCCAAAACATCCAGCACTTTCGCGCAGGATGGCGTGCTGGCGTCGTCCACCAGAATGCACGGCAGATGTTGCGCGAGCAGAGCATCGACCACCGTGCCGATGGCGGTTTCGTGGTTATAGACCGGGATTACTGCGCAGGGGTTATGCATGGATTTTCCCCAGGATCACACAAGCTTTGTGGCGAGGGAGCTTGCTCCCGCTCGAGTGCGCAGCGCTCGCCTTCGGTATTGTGCCGAATAATTTTGGGGCTGCTTCGCAACCCAGCGGGAGCAAGCTCCCTCGCCACAGGTTATGCATCGCCAGTCCCCAGAAGGATTCGGCCGCTGGAGCAGGTCGCGGTGTCGTTGCGGTAGGCGAAATACAGCTTGCTGCGCTCGGGATCGAAGCGCAGGTGCAACTGGACTTCATCGCCGGGGCGCACCAGTTGCTGGAACTTCAGCACTTCCATGCCGGCAAACGGGCCGCTCAGCTTCAGTAGTTGCCGACCGAGGTTCAGCGCCCATTCAACCTGGACCACGCCGGGCAACACCGGGGCTTTGGGGAAGTGGCCGCTGAAGTAGGTCAGGTCCGGCGGCACGCTCAGTTGCAGGCTCCATTCGCCGTCGGTTTCGATTTGCTCCAGCACTTCGGGGGCTTTCGGCCGTGGTGCGACAAGCAGTGCTTCGACGTCGGCCTGAGGCAGTTTGCCCTGGCTGTTCAACGGCATTTGTCGCAGCAGACGCCAGCGACGGGGCAGGGCGAGGGCTTCGCAATGTTCGCGTAGATGCTGACGAAGGGTTTCGGTCAGGCTGCGGCGGCCGTGTTCGCGCAAGGCAAACAGGCCCGTTTCGCTGAGCACCAGCAATGCGCCGAGGGAGGCACGGTTTTCCTGGACCACGCCCAGTCGTGCTTCGGCGACCCAGTCATGGGTGACCAGCGCTTGTTCGAGCATCGGCAGGGAAATTCGTTTCTCTTCGAGTTTGACAATCCGGTCCAGCCGTCCGAGCAGTTCGAAACGACCATCGGCGGCGATGCGCGCAGCGTCGGCGGTGTGTTCGACATGGCCCGTCGGCAGATACGGTGAGGCGATCAACAGCGCGCCGTCGTTGTCCTGACTCAGTTCGACACCGGCGAATGGCTGCCACAGGGTTTCACCCTGCCGCCAGGCGATGCCGCCGGTTTCCGAGCTGCCGAGGATTTCCGTCGGCCACTGTTGCAGGCGTTGTTGCAGGCTCTGCGCCGCGTCGGCTGGCAGTGCGCCGCCCGAGGAGAACACTCGCCGCACGGCGCTGAGGGCCGGCCAGTCGAGGTTGTCGCCCATGCGCTTGAGCAGCGCCGGGCTCGCGACCCAGGCGAAGGCCGAATGCTCGCGGCTGGCGCGCTGCATGTCCTCGGAGAAGGCCAGTTGCTTGCGCACGAATGCTCGCCCGGCACACAGCGGCCACAACACGCGAAAAAGTAAACCGTAGATATGTTGAGTGGCGACGCTGCCGATGATGCATGCCTCACCGAGATCCGCGCCCCACAATTGCTCCAATGCCTCGACCTCGTTGGCCAGTTGGCGCAGAGTCTTGTCGATACGCTTGGGTTCACCACTGGAGCCGGAGGTGCACAGGCTCAAACGGCACTTGTCGAGATCCAGTTCGGCGCCGGGCAATGGCGCCTGCTGAAAGTCAGTCAAACAGCTGTCACCTGGTAGATCGGTCAGCCATAGATCGACTTCGCCCGACCAACGCTGGCGGGTTTGTGCTTGCAGATCCGAAGGCAGCAACACGCTGACGCCTGCGCGCCACGCGCCGAGTAGAGCGATGGCCAGGTCGGCGGCATCTTCCAGATGCAACGCCAGACGTCGCACACCCTGGGCTTGCAGGCCGGCGGCAACAGACAGTGCCTGTTCGCACAACTGCGCGTGATCGAGAGCCGGCGCGTGGCTGATTGCCCGCGCGGGCAAGACCTTGAGCAACAACTGCTCAAGTTTTATCCAGTTCATGTACGGCCTCTTACCCGTTGTCGTATCAGCCATTCAATGGCAAACATCAGGCCGATCAATCCGTAGGAAATCAGGCCGGTGTACAACATCCACCAATTCAGCGGCGCCCATAGTGTCAGCAGGGCGGCGCACAAACCGTTGCAGAAGAAAAACACGCTCCAGGCCACCGTGACCTTGCGGGTGTAGACAATCGCGTTGGCCGGTAACTGCGGTTCACGCAGCCGGGCCAGACGCTCGACCATTGGCGGGCCGTATTTCAGGCTGAGGCTGAACAGCACGAGCATGAAGCCGCTGATCAATACCGGATACCAACGCAGCAACAGCGGGCTGTCGAACACTGCCAACAACAGGCAGAAGCCGATGGCCACGCAGGCCATCCACAGGCTGCCGGGTTTGCGTTCACCGGTCAGGGCCCGTGCCAGCCACAGGCTGCCCAGCAGCAGGCCGAACTGCCACGGCGCAAAGTGTTCCATGCCGAAATACACCGCAAAGGGGTACAGCAGACCGGCCAGCAGCAGGCCGAGGCCGATCAGACGGCTCATGCGGCCGGTTGAACCAGACGGTAGACCGCCTCGACCACGTCACCGACGGTGCGCACCGATTTGAATTCTTCGGCGGCGATTTTCTTGCCGGTCTGGCGCTTGATGTGATCGATCAGATCGACCGCGTCGATGCTGTCGATTTCCAGATCCTGATACAGGTTTGATTCCAGACTGATGCGCGCAGGCTCCAGTTCGAACAGCTCGACCAGGGCATCACGCAGGGTGTTGAAAATGTCGTCACGAGTTTGCATGGTCCGGTCTCAAGCTGCCTGTTTTGCCGTGACGAACGCCGCAAGGCTGGCCACGTTGGTGAAATGGTTGCGGGTGTCTTTGGCATCGGCGTCGATCTTGATGCCGTACTTTTTCTGGATCGCCAGACCCAGTTCCAGCGCATCGACGGAATCCAGGCCCAGGCCTTCACCGAACAGCGTCTGGTCGTCGCCGATGTCGTCGACGCTGATGTCTTCGAGGCCGAGGGCGTCGATGATCAGGCCTTTTATTTCACGGTGCAGATCGCTCATCTTCGGCGAGCTCCTTAATAAAGTAAGAGTGCAAATAATCGTTGAGCTTGCGCGAGGCTTGCGGAGCTGGCCCTTGCGCGGCAAATGTCTGTGGGTCTATATCGGCGCCGACCCGAAAACTGAAGTGCACGCGGCGGCTGGGGATCCGATACCACGGCTCGGCTTTGGTCAGCGTGGTCGGGCTGACCTTGATGATCACCGGCGTGAGGATTTTCGCACCTCGCAGGGCAATCGCTGCGGCCCCCCGATGAAAGGCCGGTGCCTGCCCCGGCTGAGTACGCGTGCCTTCGGGGAAAATGATCAGGGTCTGGCCGTTTTGCAGCGACTCGGCGGCGGCATCGAGCATGTCCATGCTGCCGTCGTTGCTGATGTATTCGGTGCTGCGCAGCGGGCCACGGGTGAAGGGGTTTTCCCACAGGCTTTTCTTCACTACGCAATTGGCGTTGCGCACCAGGCCGATCAGAAACACCACGTCGATCAGCGAGGGGTGGTTGGCGATGATCATCTGCCCTGGACGACCGAGGCGTTCGGCGCCCTGAATGTCGTAGGTAAGCACGCCGGTGCGGGCCATGAAACGCACGAAAAACCAGAACAGCCGACTGACCGTTTGCCGAGCGCGCTGGCGGTGTCTGATGGCATCGCCCGGCAGGCAGCCGAGCAGCGGGAAAACCACTAATCGCAGGCACAGCCCGCCGAGCCCGAACAGAGCGAAGCTTGCAGCGGTGGCCAGCAGACGCCAGTAGTAGGCGTCGCGGTGCTTCGCGATCACGGGCTGCGTTGCCAGGTCCATACACGATTTTTCCAGGCATGTTGGCAAAGGGTTTGCTGGCCGAGCAGGGTGCGCAGCAGATTGAGCGCGTGGGGCCAGTGCGCTTTTGACAGTGCTTCGGTGGTGCTGTTCAAGGTCAGCCGCCAGTCGGTACCGGGGGTCAGCAGCAGACCCAGCGCATAAGGAAACGGCACGTCGTCGATCCACTTCGAATAGGCTTCGGGCGGTTGTTCCTCGGTGATGATCAGCAGTACCGCCGCAGCGCCCTCATTGAGCAGGGCGGCGGCTTCGAGCATGCCGTGTTCGAGGCCGTCGCCGGCCGCAGCGAGGGCGGTCATTTCGGCGGTTTCGCCGCGCATGATCGACCACAGGCCAATGATTGCGTTGTGCACCGAGAGGCTGAACTGGGTTGGCGACAGTGGTTCGTCCCTGGCCAGATCGCTGAGGATGTCGTAGGTGCGCGGGGTCTCGCCGTGCCGCGAGACAAACACCAGCGGCAGGTTTTCCCGTCCGTCGGCCAGTGGCCAGCCCACACTGAACGCCATCCGGGCCAGTCGGCTGAGGCGACGGCGTTGCATGGCCGGCAAAAACGACACATCGGGCGCGGCATCACTGCTCTGGAGCACGACCGGCTGTCGGCTCCAGGCCTGCCAGGCGTCCACGCTGTCGAGCCCCGGGGCCCACGCGCGCCATTGGGCGATGTTGAAGTTGATCACGGACATTTATCCCGCCCCTGCGGGCTTGTAGTGACGCATTGAGTCGCCAAAACCGCGGCGGGCCTGACGTGGCGCTTGGCGCCGGGTGGCGCGCATTATCCCGGTGCGACGAGTGTGTAGCAAATGCTGGTTACATTTTGTGCAACGAAATGTACCGACTGGTTCGCGGCAGAACTGTCACTTGGCCATTATCCAGATTGCGAGCGGCTTGTCTGTCGGGAATCTCGGCGATTCATGACGGTTTTTACTCGGTCTCCACGGGGATATTTGCACCTGACCCTGTAGTCCGTGTCCGTGAAGGTAGCGAAGCGAGGTCGCGCGCATCTACACTCGGTCATTCTTTGATACACGGAGGTTTGGTCATGCGGCGCGTGGTGTTCAATCAGAAAGGTGGCGTAGGCAAATCCAGCATTGCCTGCAATCTGGCGGCGGTCAGCGCGAGCGAGGGTTATCGCACGCTGTTGGTGGACCTCGATGCCCAGGCCAACTCCACTCAATATCTGACCGGGCTTACCGGCGATGACATACCGATGGGCATTGCCGACTTTTTCAAGCAGACCCTGTCTTCCGGGCCGTTTTCGAAGAAAAACCAGGCCGATATCTACGAAACTCCGTTCGATAACCTCCACATCATCACCGCCACCGCCGAACTCGCTGACTTGCAGCCCAAACTTGAGGCCAAGCACAAGATCAACAAGCTGCGTAAGTTGCTCGATGAGCTCGATGGCGAATACGACCGTATTTACCTCGATACGCCGCCAGCCTTGAATTTTTACGCGGTATCGGCGCTGATTGCTGCCGATCGTGTGCTGATCCCCTTCGACTGCGACAGCTTTTCCCGTCAGGCCTTGTATGGCTTGATGGCCGAAATCGAAGAATTGAAAGAAGACCACAACGAAGGCCTGGAAGTCGAAGGCATCGTGGTCAACCAGTTCCAGGCACGGGCCAGTCTGCCGCAGCAGATTCTTGATGAGTTGATTGCCGAGGGTTTACCGGTGTTGCCGGTGTATCTGACCAGCTCGGTGCGCATGCGTGAGTCGCATCAGGCCAGCATTCCGCTGATCCACCTTGACCCACGGCACAAGCTGACCCAGCAGTTCGTCGAACTGCACAATTTGCTCGAAGATCACTGATCCCACGAGTAATCCACAATCCCTGTGGGAGCTGGCTTGCCAGCGATAGGGGCGGCAAATCAAGTTTCTATAGTGACTGATCCACCGTCATCGCTGGCGAGCCAGCTCCCACAGGTTTTTTGGTGTATCAGATACCCTGGCTGCGCAGCCACGCCATCAGTTGCGGCAGCGGAAACGCGCCGCTCTGCCGCGCCACTTCCCGGCCGTTCTTGAACAGAATCAAACTCGGAATCGAGCGAATCCCCAACTGCGCCGACAACTGCTGATTCGCCTCACTATCGAGCTTGGCCAGTCGGCACTTGCCCGCCAACTGCGCAGCCGCCTGCTCGAACACCGGTGCAAACGACTTGCACGGCCCGCACCAGTCCGCCCACACATCCACCAATAGCGGCAGATCGCCCTTGATCTGGCTGGCGTAATCGCCTTGCTTGAGTTCGAACGGCTTGTTCAGCAGCACTACGGATTTGCAGCGGCCGCATTTTGGTTGGTCAGCAAGGCGCTCGGCGGGAATGCGATTGAGGCCGTTGCAGGAAGGGCAGGGGATAAGCACTGGGTCAGTCATGAGCGTGGTCCGGTGAAGAGCTGATATCCCTTAGTTGGAGACGTTTGCTCATATTTTCAATCGTGCGGAGTTCGGCGGTGTTCCTAGGCTGAAGCACGCCGAGCAGGTCCGTTGGTCTGCTTGGAAGTATCGCAACTTGCGATAATCCTGATCTGTGATTAACTCCCCATAGCAAAATGCGATAAGGATGTTGCATGCATGTCATCACTGCAAAACGGATACGAGAAGCGAAAGATAAATGGCCGAAAGCGGCCACCGCACTTGATCACTGGCTTGAAGTGGCAAAAGGAAGCAAGTCGTTGGACTTTGCTGCCATGAAGGCGCTGTTCCCGGCTATGGATAAAGTGGGTGAATTTCATGTGTTCGATATTGGCGGTAATAAACTGAGATTGATCGCCTACGTCAGATACCGACCACAAAAGTTGTATATCAAGTATGTGCTGGATCATCGCGAATATGATCGCGGTAAATGGAAGGAGGCGCAGGCATGAGTGTTCTGATCAAAAAAGCCGCCGAGCACTGGGAGTTCGTCTCGCCATTGCTGCGCAAACCGAAAAACGAAAGCGATTACGACAGACTGGTCCAAGCACTCGACGAGTTACTCGAAATGACCGGCGATGACGAATCCCATCCTTTAATGAGCCTGGTAGATATCATCGGTGACTGGATCGAGGAATGGGATCACACTCATCACCCAATGCCCAAACCACCTGGTTACGAAGTGCTGGGATATCTGATGCGCGAACATGGTTTGACCCAGAGTGACTTGCCCGGTGTTGGCCCTCAGTCAGTCGTTTCGGAAATTTTGAGCGGCAAGCGCCAGCTCAACTTGCGCCAGATCCGCTGGCTGGCCGATCACTTCAAGCTACCGGTAGATGTATTTATCTGAAGGGCGTTGCAGAGCCATCCAACGCCAGGGCAGTTGCACTCTGCTAGCATGTCGCGCGGCTTGTTCAGCCGCGCTTTCATCTAAAGGGAATTTACTGTCATGAGTTCTACCCAAGAAGCCGCAGCGCCTACCGATTCCACGCCTTACAAAGACGCAAGCATGAGTTGCGGGCATTGCAGCTATACGCTCAAGCCGACGTATCACCAGGCCTTCGAGTTGGTTCGGTTGCAGCCGATCAACTGTTATCAGTGCAGTTCGGATCTGTTGCTCGAAGAGGCTGACCGTCAGGTCCTGGACAAAAAACTGCAGACAGCCACCCGCATTGGCAAGCTGGCATTGCTGATTCTGGGGCCGTACTTCCTGATCAGCATGCTTGCGACACTCTATTTCATGTTCTTCGCCGAGCCGCCGTTCTCCGGGTTCACGGGTGTGTTGTTTGGCGGTGGGTTAGTAATCGGCTTCCTCCTCAAGAGCGCCGCCACGGACAGCGAAGAGCGCGATTTCGTGCTGTTCAAACAGGGCGAGCGGCTCGCTGCAGAGGCGCAGGCTGCATAACTCAGCGATGCCGCGGACTCGCGAGCGCTATTGTGTTCCGGGCCCAAAGATGCGCTGCTTCCACGCAGCGCTGGCATCGACCAGCGAGTAGCCATCGTTGCAGCTCAGCACGATGCCGACGTTCTTGCAGAACACCACTTCGACGATGTTCTGTTCGCGGGTGAAATCCGTCAGTTGATCCACTGCCATGAACACCTCGACGTTTTGAATCGCGTAATGCACTTCCCCGCCCCATTGCGAACCATATCCGGAAATCTTCAACGGTCCGCGCAACTGATAGACCCCAGCGGCTTTGCCCTGCGCGGCTTCCAGCTCACGGAAGGGCAGAATGGTCGTCCCCACCAGGTGAAGGAAGCCGATCGCCCGACTGTCCATGAACGCCAGCGCGGCTCGTTCCGCGTCGTTCAATTGGCGAAGGGGTTGCGCCTTGGCGATGAAGCGGCGAGTCGACCAGGACAGGGCCACGAGTTTCCAGAGAACCACCACCGCCGGCCCGGTGAGCAGCGCCACGATGACGAAAACCGCGAGCATTTCGAACTCTGACTGGCCCATCAGGAGGCGCCCACGCCGTTCGATACAGGCCGGCGCTCCCAAAGACGCCTGGCCAGATTGGCGCCGTAGGCGACGCACAATCCACCGCTGACATATTCCACCCACGCCTGCGCGTTGCTGCGATCCGCGTCGGGGTAGCACACGTGCGCCACCAGCCAGGAAGTCGCGAACAGCCCCATCATCACCGCGTTGCCGAGCCAGGCTTCGTGTTCTTGATACCGCCAGTCGGCATAGGCGTCGGGCAGACCTTCGATCTTGAGCAGCCAGTCATACCAGCCTCTCTGCGCATCGATCTCGATATGAGCAATAACGGTCTGGCCTTCCTTGATGTGATTTTCAATCTGCAGCCGGACCGGTGGTTCGACGGACACACTTTTTTTACCGATGGTCATTCCCTCCTCAGGAACGCTGCGATAAACGCCTTGAATCAGATTGACCACACTGCGTGGCTGATGCTTCTCCAGCGTCATGGGCAGGAAGCCCGCCAGGGTCACGAAGAAGAAAGGGACAAACCATTCCTTGGCGGTCAGCCACTCAAATGCCATCGCCCAGAACAGCAGCACGCTTGCCACAACTGCACAGGACCCCCAAAAGCGCCGCAGACAGGGCATGTGCGTGTTCATTTCATACGCGAGGCGTCGACGCTCTTTCTTGCGGGCAGGGCGCTGTCCCAGGATCAGTGTCTCTTCGTCGCCGATACATGGGCCCGGGATGCCGAACGTCCATTGAACGTCAGCCCGCTCGTGGATTTCGACACGCTGGGCGAACGCCTCGATGTGATAGCCATCATTCAGGCGGATCACATAAGCGCGCTTTTTGCCGCAGATGATTTCGGCCTCGTTGTTGCCTTCCTTGTTCAGAAACGGCAGGGCCGGTGCAGGCAGGAATACCGGGAATTCAGCGATGCGGTCCATGCCGGACCAGTCTTTCATGGTGCCGGTTTTTCGATAGGCGCCGCTGATCAGGTGAACATCGCGCTCGACTGTTTCCTTGGGGTAATAGAGGGCGAGCAGCCGGTGCTCTTCGATCGTTGCGCACCGCGCAGGTTCGTCGCGGCGCAGGGCGTTGAGTCTGAACTGACATGCCCAGATGCCGCCGACATACATAAGCATTGAAAGCGTTTGAAACAGCGTGATGCCAACGGAAAGATAGCCGAGCACTGCAACGTCCTTGTCCTGTAGTGCCGCGTTGTCCCGTACGCGGCGGTGTTCTATGAAGCCAGAATGCCCGGCAGTGTCACATCGCTTGCCTCACGACGAACAACTGATCTCCAGATGCTTGCCCCATTCCGGCGGCCGCTCGGCGTAGCTTTCCATCCCCGGCTGCTCCTCGAAAGGTTTGCTCAGCACCGCATGCAGGCGCCGAACCTCGGAGTAGTCGCCTTGTTCAGCCGCATCAATGGCTTTTTGCGCCAGATAATTGCGCAGGATGTACAGCGGATTGACCGCATGCATCCGCGCGCGACGTTGCGTTTGATCAGCCGCGCCATCACGGGCAACCCGCGCCACGTAGCGCTCGCCCCAGGCATCGAAACCTTTGATGTCGACGAAGTCGTCACGCAAAAGGGCGACGGCTTGTTCTGCTGAGTCCTCTCCGAGCCGGCGGAAAAACAGCGTGTAGTCGACGCCGCTGTTCTGCATCAGTTGGAGGAGGTTTTCCAGCAGTGTCTGGTCGTCCTCTTCGGCGCTGGTGAAACCGAAGCGACGGCGCATCAGGTCGAGGTAATGCGCCTGGAACAGCGGCAGGTACAGGCCGAGGGTTTCGCGCAATGCTTCGACGCTGATGAACGGCGTCAGCGCCTGCGCGAGGGCGCTGAGGTTCCACTGGCCGACCGGCACCTGATTGCTGAACGAGTAGCGACCCTGATCATCCGAATGGTTGCAGATGAAGTTGGCGTCGAAGTCATCAAGGAAGGCGAACGGGCCGAAGTCGAAAGTGATGCCGAGGATCGACATGTTGTCGGTGTTCATCACGCCGTGGCAGAAACCATAAGCCTGCCATTTGGCGATCAGTTCGGCGTTGCGCTCGACGATCTCGCGGAACATCGCCAGATACGGTTCCGGCTGCTCCAGGCATTGCGGATAGTGCATCGCCAATACGTGTTCGCCGAGCTGCTTTTGCTGCTCGGGACGCTTGGTGTAGTAGAAGTATTCGAAGTGGCCGAAGCGGATATGGCTCGGCGCCAGACGCAGCACCATCGCCGCACGTTCCTGCTTTTCCCGCCAGACCGGCGTGTCGGAGCCGATCACACAAGCCGCACGCGACGAAGGAATGTTCAGCGCATGCAGCGCTTCAGAGGCAAGGAATTCGCGGATCGACGAACGCAGCACCGCACGGCCGTCGCCCATGCGCGAAAACGGCGTTTGCCCGGCGCCCTTGAGGTGCAAGTCCCAGTGCTCGCCGGCCTGGTTGTAGACCTCGCCGAGCAGCAGACCACGTCCGTCGCCCAGTTGCGGCGTGTAGCCGCCGAACTGATGCCCGGAATAGACCATCGCCCGCGGCTCGGCATCGGCCCACAGTTTGTGGCCGCCAAACAGCTCGGCAAACTCCTGGGTTTCGGCGGTCGCCGGATCGAGATCCAGCAAGGCCAGGGCCGCCGGGCTGGCGACGACCAGGCGCGGATTGTCGATCGGCTCGGGCAGCACGTGGGCGGAGAACGCATCACCGAGGCGGGCGAAGCGATTGTCGAAGGTCAGTTCGTCGAGGGCTTTCAAGGGCCGGCTCCAGCAGAATGTCCGAGCATTCTGCTGGGAATAGACCGGTTAGTCGAGTTTGGCCGGCGGCGGTTCTTGCAGCGGCTTCTGCTCGTCGGGCACTGCGACGATGGTTTTGGCTTCCGGCTCGATGGGCACCAACTTGTATTCCTGGCCATGCAGGTTCTTCAGGTAAACCTCCATCTGGCGGAACGAGATGTTGATGTGCTGCTTCTTGAACTCGCGGTTGATGAAGCGGTTCACTTCATCGATCACCGGGTTACGGTCGCCGAGGTCACGCACGTGCATGCGCAGTTCGTGGTCGAGGGTGCTTTCGCCGAAGTTGAGGAAGTACACGTGCGGCTCGGGTTCCTTGAGCACGCGCGGATTTTCCCGGGCAGCCTTGAGCAGCAGTTCCTTGACCAGATCCAGATCGGAGCCGTAATCGACACCGAGTTTCAGCGTCACACGGGTGATGGTGTCGGTCAGCGACCAGTTGATCAGTTGCCCGGTGATGAACGTCTTGTTCGGGACAATGATGTCCTTGCGGTCGAAGTCGGTGATGGTCGTGGCGCGGATGCGGATCTTGCTCACCGTGCCCGACAGGCTGCCGATGGTGATGGTGTCGCCGATCCGCACCGGGCGTTCGAAGAGGATCATGATGCCGGAGATGAAGTTGGCGAAGATTTCCTGCATACCGAAGCCGAGACCCACCGACAGCGCCGCCACCAGCCATTGCAACTTGTCCCAGCTGACGCCGAGGGTCGACAGGGTCGAGACGAAACCGACGCCGGCGATCACGTACGACAACAGCGTCGTGGTCGCGTAGGCGCTGCCCTGAGCCAGATTGAGCTTCGACAGCACAAACACTTCAAGCAGGCCCGGCAAGTTGCGCGCCAGGGCGAAGGTGATGCCGATGATGATCAATGCACCGAGCATGTCGCCGATGCTGATCGGCACCATGCTCATATTGGCGCCGGTGCCGCTGGTGTATTCGTAGAGGGTGATGTTGTCGAGGTACGAGAACACCGAGATCAGGTCCGACCATACCCAGTACAGCGCCGCGATGAAGCCGCCGAGCAGGGCCAGACGGATCAGGCGCAGGGACTGTTCGTTGACCTTTTCGATGTCCAGCGTCGGCTCTTCGATCACTGCCTCGCCGTCGCCGGCTTCTCTCGCCGCCTGGCGTTTGGCCAGGGCGCGCTGGTAGGCCAGGCGTCGTGCGGCGACGCTCAGACCACGGACGAAGGTGGCTTCGATCACCAGCCAGAACATCAGCAGGTAAAGGGTATTGATCAGACGGTCGCTGAGTTTCAGCGCGGTGTAGTAGTAGCCGAAGCAGACCGCGACGAACAGGGCGATAGGCAGCAGGGTGAACATCACGCCGACGGCTTTGCGGAACAGCGAGGTGTTTTCGTGGGCCGGGCTGCTGATCAGCAGGCGGCTGAGCAACCACGCCATCAAGGCGTAGCAGGTCAGCACGACCGGCATGCCGAGCACGTCGTCTGCCAGCGCCGCCGGTTGCAGTTCGGCCACCGCCACCACGGTGACCAGCGCCATGACCACCAGCCCGAGTCGACGGATCCAGCCCTGCAGGAATTCGACTTGCGGCTTTTCCCAACGGAAGTGCAACTCGGCCACGCCGCCCGGCGCAAGAATCCGGTAGGCGGTGTAGAACACCAGCCACGCCTGACCCATTTGCAGCAGCGCCGCGCCCATGTTGGCGTTCTGCCCACGGGCGTCGATCTGCAAGGCCAGACCACACAATGCCAGACCGAGCGCCACCGGCATGGCCAGCAGAATATTGATCAGAATGGCCTGCGGCGTGTGCCACTGGCTGTCACGCTTGAAGTGGCCGATGTCCTGGTGAACCTTGTTCAACCGCGCGTACAAAGCCTTGCGTCGCCAAAGCAGCGCACCGATCAGCAGCGCCAGCGGCAGGAACAGCAACGGGCGCTGAGTCAGGCCGTCAGTCAGCTCGCTCAGGCTTGAGGCCAGCGGCAGGGTGTCGACCTGACGTTTCAGGCGTTCCGGCACGCCACGCATCCACTCGATGTCCAGCGGCTTGTTGCTGGGAATCCAGAACATCTGTTCGTCGAGGGTCGCGCGCAGGCTCTGCGCGGTGCTCAGCAGTTGCTTCTGATTGAGTTGAAGAGTGATCGATTCATTGAGCATCGCGCTCAGTTCGCGATTCAGGCGCTCCAGCAAGTCGGCACGGGTGCTGGCCAGCTCGAGCAGGCTTTTGCGCAGTTGTGGTGTGACCTGTTCCGGTGGCTGGGTGGCCAGCAGGTTGTCGACATAGGCCGCCGGATTGCTCAATTGTTCACGCTGCTGGCTGACGTCGAATTGCCACAGGCGAATGTCGGCGATCTGATCCGCCAGATCGCGGTCGACCTTGAGGCGCGGCAGGGCCTGTTTCTGCTTATAAAGAATCTTCGACAGCAGCAGGCTGCCCTTGAGCACGTTGATCTGCTCGTCGAGGGCCGAATCGCTTTGGGTCAAGCTGTCGAGCTGCTGCTTGGTCTGTAGATTCTGCTGAGTGACTTCGTTGAGGCGGTCGGTGCTTTTGAGCAGATAGTCCGACAACTTGAGGTTGGCCGTACTTTCGATGGCAAGCAGGCTGCTGCTGCCGGCCTTTTGCGCTTCGATCGATTGCTGGGTGACGGTTTCCTGAGACTGCGCCAGACGCTTCTGGTTGATCAGCGTTTGCAGCTCCTGGATCTCGCGGTCGAGGCGGTCGGACTTCTCCGAGAGCAAGTCATGCAGGCTGTTGCCCAGATCCTGCAACTGGTTGTTGCCGGCCAGTTCCTGGCGACGCAGCGGAATCAGTGCGTTCAGCGCGGCCAGCTCGGCGTTCAGCAGGTCTCGCTGCTCGGCGCTGACGGTCTTGCCCGCGTCCTTGCCGGACTTGAGGATGTTGTTGATTTGCTGGATGCGCGTCTGGCTGGCGGAAATTTCCGCCTGGGCGCGCTCGGGCCGGGTCTGCGCCGTGATGATCAGACTGTTGGCGTCGGCCAGGGCTTTTTGCAGATCGCTTTGCTGGGTCGAGCGATCGGTAAGGATCTGCTCCAGCTGCGTGATCGACTCTTTGGGAAAGCGCTGGGCCACCGGCACTACCGCGTTCGCCTTGAGCCGCGTCAGTTCGCGATTGTTCTCGATGGTCTGCTTTGGCGCGGTCGCCAATTGCTGCTTCAGATCGCTGAGTTTCTGCTCGTAATCACGCCGGTTGTTGAGCTGATTGAGCGTGTTCTGCAAAACGGCTTGCAGGGGTTTTTTATCAGCATCCGGCAGTTTGCTGTCGGCAAGCTTGTCCAGACTGGCCTGCACGGCGTCGCTGGACGGTGGTTCGGCGGCGTACAGCGGGCCGACAGTAAGACTCAGGCCCAGCAGGGCCGCGGCGAAAAAGGAACGCAGGATAGGCATAGAGACCGGTCAAGCAAGTGAGAGTGGACGCAGTTTAGAGGAAGAGCCCGGGGCCCGGGCGACTTCCTTCGGGGAATCTGACGCCCACTTTGCCGATCTTGTTCCCGTCCATGACCGCAACCGTCCAGTGAGTGTTGTTCCACTCCACCTGGTCACCGACGATTGGCGCACCGCCGACTTTCTGCGCGATGAAGGCGCCCAGGGTCATGTCCGGATCGATGCCGTCGGCCGGCAACCCGTAAAGCGCTGCAACCGCTTTAAGCTGGGCGTCTCCTTCGAGCACAAAGTCGCCGAAGAAACGCAGATCGAGGCCACGTTGCGGCGCCTGGCTGAACAGTTTTCCGAGAGCCGGCAAGTTGTGTTCATGGCCGATAACACACAGCAAATCATCGACTTCCAGCACCGTACTACCCGACGGATGGAGCAATTGCTGGCCACGAAACAGGGCAGCGATACGGGTGCCTTCGGGCATTTTCAGCTCACGCAGGGGCGAACCGATGCACCATTTCTCCGCGCCGAGCTTGTACACGAACAGCTCCCATTCGCTGGTGACGTGGACTTCCAGCGCTGAACGGGAAATGGGCGCAGGCTCGGGCGGTACCGTCACCTTGAGCAGTTTGGCCACCCACGGCAGGCTCGTGCCCTGTACCAGCAGCGACACCAGCACGATGAAGAAGGCGAGGTTGAAGTACAGCTGTGCGTTCGGCAGACCGGCCATCAGCGGGAACACCGCCAGAATGATCGGTACGGCGCCGCGCAGGCCGACCCAGGAAATAAAGGCTTTCTCGCGGCCATGGAAGGCCTTGAATGGCAGCAGGCCGACGACTACCGACAGTGGTCGCGCGAACAGAATCATCCACAGTGCCAGACCCAGGGCAGGCAGGGCGATCGGCAGCAAATCATGCGGCGTGACCAACAGTCCCAACACCAGGAACATGCCGATCTGCGCCAGCCACGCCATGCCGTCGAGCATGTGCAGGATGCCGTGGCGACTGCGCACCGGACGGTTGCCGATCACCAGACCACACAGATAAACCGCAAGGAAGCCACTGCCGTGCAAGGCGTTGGTCAGGGCGAACACCACCAGACCACCCGCGATCACCAGGATCGGATACAGGCCGGCGGCGAGGTTGATCCGGTTGACCAGTTGCAGCATCAGCCAGCCACCGCCCAGACCGATCACGCCACCGATGCCGAACTCGCGGATCAGGTGGGTCAGCAGGCTCCAGTGCAGGCCGGTCTGGCCGCTGGCGAGCATGTCGATCAGGGTCACGGTGAGAAACACCGCCATCGGGTCATTGCTGCCGGATTCGATTTCCAGGCTGGCGGTCACCCGTTCGTTCAGGCCTTTGCCACCGAGCAGCGAGAACACCGCTGCGGCGTCGGTCGAGCCGACGATGGCGCCGATCAACAAGCCCTGAATCAGGTTCAGGTCGAACAGCCACGCCGCCGCCATGCCGGTCAGCCCGGTGGTAATCAGCACCCCGACCGTGGCCAGCGACAACGCCGGCCATAGCGCCACGCGGAAACTCGACACCCGCGTGCGCAAACCGCCGTCGAGGAGGATCACCGCCAGGGCGAGGTTGCCGACCAGATAGGCCGTCGGGTAGTTATCGAAAATGATCCCGCCGCCATCCACCCCGGCCGCCATGCCGACCGCAAGAATGATGACCAGAATCGGAATGCCGAGACGGGAAGACAGAGAGCTGACAAGAATGCTTGCGCCTACCAGCAACGCGCCGATCAAGAACAGGCTGTTGATGGTCGTCGCATTCAAAGGCAGTACTCCAGAAGCGTAAAGACGGGCACAAACTGACCATGCAGTCTGCGTGCCAGCGATTCTAACCTGTTGAAATGTGATGCTGTCAAAAAGGTTTTTGCGCCGGCGTGTTCGGAATTTTGGTTCGGCTGGGGATTGCTGCCCTCACCCTAACCCTCTCCCGGGGGGAGAGGGAACTGACCGCGGTGTTCGTTCAAGCTGCACCGACCTGAGATATCGAGCCGAACTCAGGTCTTGAAGTGCATGAAGATCGGCCCCCTTTCCCCCTCGGCCCCTTGGGGGAGAGGGCTGGGGTGAGGGGGTAGCTTTTGATCTTAAAGGCTAAACCGCCCAACCATATTGTTCAGGTCCAGCGCCAACCGCGACAGCTCGTTGCTCGCCGCACTGGTCTGATTCGCCCCGGTCGCCGATTGCACCGACAGATCGCGGATGTTCACCAGGTTACGGTCCACTTCCCGCGCCACTTGTGCCTGCTCTTCGGCGGCGCTGGCGATCACCAGATTGCGCTCGTTGATTTCGACGATGGCAGTGTTGATGGTGTCCAGCGACATCCCGGCACCACGGGCAATGTTCAGCGTCGACTCGGCGCGCTCGGTGCTGTTACGCATCGAATCCACCGCGTGTTCGGTGCCGCTCTGAATGCTGCCGATCATGCGCTCGATTTCGCTGGTCGATTGCTGAGTGCGGTGCGCCAGTGCACGAACCTCGTCAGCCACCACCGCAAAACCACGACCGGCCTCACCGGCACGGGCCGCTTCAATAGCTGCGTTCAACGCCAGCAGGTTGGTCTGGTCAGCCAGACCACGGATCACGTCCAGCACCTTGCCGATGTCGCGGGATTCGTTGGCCAAATCCCCAATCAACGATGCAGTGCTCTGCACGTCGGCACTCATGCGTTCGATGGCGCTGACGGTTTCCTGAACCAGATCACGACCGTCGCCGGCCGAGGTGGTGGCGTTCTTTGACGCTTCCGAAGTGCTTACTGCGTTGCGTGCGACTTCTTCCACAGCGCTGGTCATCTCGTTGACCGCAGTCGCCGCCTGTTCAATTTCGTTGTTCTGCTGAGTCAGGCCCCGCGCGCTTTCGTCGGTGACACTGTTCAGTTCTTCAGCGGCAGAAGCCAGTTGAGTGGCCGAACCGGAAATTCGCTGCAAAGTGTCGCGCAGTTTCGATTGCATCTTGGCCATGGCAGCCAGCAGGCGCCCGGCTTCATCGGAACCGTCGACGTGAATTGGCTGGGTCAGGTTGCCCTCGGCAATGGTTTCCGCCGCGTCGAGTGCCTTGGAGATCGGCCGGGTGATGCTGATGGTCAGCAACCAGGCGAACAGGAAGGTCAGGCCGGTGGCGATCACCAGCAGGGTCACCACCAGATCGAACGCCGAGGAATACTGATCGGCCGCTTGCTGATTGGTCTCGCTGATCTGCTCGCCGTTGATCTGCATCAGGCGGTTGAGCACGGTGTTCATGGCTTCGGAGTTGTTCAGCAACTCGGTGTTGAGCAGGTTGCGCAGCTCATCCACCTGATTGTTGCGCGACAGGCTTTTCATCCGGTCTTCGATCTGGCGGTACTGACCGAGCAACTGCACGTACTGATCGTAGGCCGAACGCTCTTCCGGGCTGCCGATCAGCGGCTCGTAATCAGTCTGGGCCTTGCGGATCTGCTGATTGCGCATGTCCAGCAGCTCAATCGTTTTTTGCTGCACATCCGGTTCACGGTTGACCAGCAGGCGGTACGACAGCACGCGCAGACGCAGAGTCAATTGAGTGAACTCGTCGAGGTTCTTGATGCTCGGCACGCTGCTCGACGAGATGTCCTCGGCGGCGCTGCGGATTTTGCTCATCTGATTCAGCGCGAACACGCCCAGAATCAGCATCAGGCCGCCGATCAGGGCGAAACCGGTAAACGCCCGGGGGGCGATGTTCATATTGCGAAGGGACATGGGGCGGATACCAAGAGAGGGCCGCATCCATGCGGGCTGAGACTGCTGTATGGATGACTTATCGGTCATGCGACTAAAGTCTTGAGTCGGTGTGCGTATTTGTCGCAGAAGGGTTCGGGCGACGAAGTGCAGGAACCAGATCGGCAGATCACAGTCTTTTAAACTCGCGAGAACGCTCGCCCGCCAGGAAAATCAAGGCCTTGCGCCGGTTAAACCCTGGCATCCGTGGTGACTTTTCTTTATCGTACGCGCCCTTTGAAAAACGCTTGGAAGATCAAAATGTTGGAAGCATCCCTCAGCCAATTGGAACAGCTCGTCAGCGACCTGGTGCAACAGAACCAGGCCCTCTCGCAAACCAACCAGACCCTGTCCACGGAACTGGCCCAGGCCAAGGATGAAAACGAAAGCCTGCAACTGAGCCTGATGGAACAGGAAGAAAAGCACGGCGTCACCGCCGCACGCATTCAAGCCCTGGTTGATCGCGTCAACGCAGGTCCTGTCAGCGCATGAACCACCACACAGCAGGGGTAAAAGTCGTCTCCATTCTCGGGGAGGACTATTCGATCAAGGCACCGGCCGGGGAAGAACAGACCCTGCTGGACGCGGCAATGATGCTCAAGGCCGCTTTGGACGACACCAAAAGGAAATACCCGACGCTGATCGGCGACCGCCTGCTGGTGCTGGCGGCAATGAATCTGTGCTCGCAGCAGATCGAAATGAAGAAGCAGCACAAAGAAGAACTCGACCGTTACCAAGAGCAAGTCAGCGCCACGGTCGACACCATCGCCAAGACCATCAATCAGGGCTGATGGGTTTGCGCACAACCAAAGAATAGATTGTCGATTGAGTTGTATACAATCGGCACGGCTGTTGCATTGTTTCGGCCACTTATTCTTTGGGGGTGCTCCATGCAGTTGTGGCGACGCAGTATTCAATGGCAGCTGATTCTCAGCATGGGCACCGCCCTGCTGGTCAGTATCCTGATCGTGGTTGGCATTTATACCCTGGTGGTCAACCGCCTCGCCCAGAGCTATCTGGTCGAACAAGCGTTGCCGTCGAGCATCGAAGCGACGCGCAACGACATCGAACGTATCCTTATCCAGCCGCTGACGGCCGCGAAAGACATCGCCAGCAATTCCATGGTGCGCGACTGGCTGGCAGCAGGTGAAGACGGCAGCAAAACGGCGGCCTTCGCGCAGTATCTGGAAGGTATCCGCGCCGAACACAAGGCTTTTACCGCTTTGATCATCGGCACCGAATCGAATCACTACATCACCGAAAAAGGCTTGGATCGCACCCTCAGTCGCGCCAAACCGGCCGACGCCTGGTTCTATTCTTCCCTCGACAGCAGTCAGCCGCGCACCCTGAACATCGACAACGATGGGGCCACCGGAGAATTGGCGCTGTTCATCGATCTGAAGGTTGAACAGGCCGGCAAAGTGGTCGGCGTAGCGGGGCTTGGGCTGAGCATGAAAGAGCTGTCCGAGCTGATTCACAACTTCAGCTTCGGCGAGCGCGGCAAGGTCTATCTCGTGCGTTCCGACGGTTTGATCCAGGTGCACCCCGAGGCGCAGTTCAGTGGCAAGCGCACCTTGAGCGAGCAGATTGGCGCTTCGGCGGCGCAGGCCGTCATGGGTCAAAAAACTGCCATAAGCAGCAGCTTCCAGCGGGATGGCGAAGACTTCCTTGCCTTCAGCCTGCCTTTGCGTGATTTGGGCTGGACGTTGGTGGCCGAAGTGCCGCAGTCGCAGATCTATGCCGAAGCCCGCAAGGCGATGTGGATGAGCGGCGGCATCGGATTGGCGGTGGCGCTGGTGTGCCTCGCGTTGGTGGTATGGCTGGCCCAAGGGTTGGTGCGACCGATTCGTCAGGTAACAGCGGCGCTGGTAGCAATCGGTAGCGGTGGGGGAGATTTGACCCATCGGTTAGATTCCAGTCGTGCCGATGAGCTAGGCGATCTCGCCCGCGGCTTCAACCGTTTCCTCGATAGCCAACGCGGGATGATCGGCGAAGTGCTGACCACCAGCGAGCGCTTGCGCACGGCGGTCGGGCAGGTGGCAAAGGTGGTGGAGAACACTGCCGAGCGTTCTGGTCGGCAGCAGGAAATGACCGACATGGTCGCCACCGCCGTTCACGAAATGGGCCTGACCGTGCAGGAAATCGCCCAGAACGCCGGCAACGCCGCGCTTGCCTCGCAAACCGCGCGGGATGAAGCGATGCAGGCGCGGGAAGTGGTCGGTGGCTCGATTCGACATATTGAGAGCATGTCCGATGAGATCGGCGTGGCGGCGGGCGCGGTGGGTGAGTTGGCGCATCAGGTGGCGTCGATCGATTCGGTGCTGGCGGTGATTCGCGGGGTTTCCGAGCAGACCAATCTATTGGCGCTGAACGCTGCCATCGAGGCCGCACGCGCCGGGGACATGGGCCGAGGGTTCGCTGTCGTTGCAGACGAGGTTCGCACCTTGGCGCGCAGAACCCAGGCGTCCACCGACGAGATTCAGCAAATGATCGGCAGCCTCAAGCAAGGTGCGGAAAACGCCGTGTCGTCGATGCGCACCGGCCAGGCTGCGACGGGCACCGGGGTTGAGTCGAGCCAGCGTACCGGCGCATCGTTGACTGCGATTACCGGGCAGGTCGAGCGCATCAGTGACATGAACCACCAGGTGGCGACAGCGACCGAGGAGCAGTCGGCGGTGACCGAGGAGATCAACCGTAACGTGCAGGGGATTTCCGATCTGGCGCGGGCGACGGCGGGAGAGGTTCGGGCTTGTCGAAAGGATTGTCAGATGTTGCAGCGGTTGGCGGATGATCTGGCGCGGCAGATGGGTGGGTTCAAGTTGAGTTGATGCGCCACCCGTCCCGGCCCCTTCGCGGGCAAGCCCGCTCCCACAGGTACTGCGGCGGTTTCACGAAATGTGTGACCGCCAAAGAACCCTGTGGGAGCGGGCTTGCCCGCGAAGACGGTATCAGCCGCAACGCATAATCCAGATCAGAACCAAGCATCCTGCATCGCCAGACACGTCTCATCCCGCGCCTCCAGCAGCGCCAGTTCATGGTGGCAACCCGGCACTTCCCACGTCAGGAAATACCGCGCCGCCTGCAACTTGCCCTTGTAAAAGTCGGCATCCGCCGCATTGCCTTTGGCCAACCCTTCTTCGGCACGAATCGCCTGCTCCAGCCAACGCCAGCCAATCACCGTGTGCCCGAAGACCTTCAAGTACAACGCCGAGTTCGCCAGGCTGCTATTGACCTTGCCCTGCGCCAGATCGGTCAACAAACCAATGGTCACGACTTGCAAACGCGCGACCAGTTTCTCCAGCGGCTCACGCAGCGCGGTCAGCGATTCGTGCGCCGTTGCGCGCTCAGCGGTATTGGCAATCAGACGAATCAATTGCTTCAGTCCCGCGCCGCCGTTCTGCGCCAGCTTACGCCCGAGCAAGTCCAGCGACTGAATGCCATGAGTGCCCTCGTGGATCGGGTTCAGCCGGTTGTCGCGGTAATACTGCTCCACCGGGTATTCACGGGTGTAACCGTGGCCGCCGAGAATCTGGATCGCCAGCTCGTTGGCCTTCAGGCAGAACTCCGACGGCCAGGATTTGACGATCGGCGTCAGCAAATCCAGCAACTCATGGGCCTGCTTACGCTCGCTTTCGGTCTCAAGCGTGGTGGTGTCGTCAAATAAACGCGCGGCATACAAACCGAGGTCAAATGCCCCTTCGACGTAGGACTTTTGCGTCAGCAGCATGCGTCTGACGTCCGCGTGTTGAATGATCGCCACTGGCGCGGTGCTTGGGTCTTTGCTGTCCGGCACTCGACCTTGCGGACGCTCGCGGGCGTATTCCAGCGAATACAGATAACCGGCATAACCGAGCATCACCGCACCCATGCCGACGCCGATCCGCGCTTCATTCATCATCTGGAACATGTAACTCAAGCCGTGATGCGGCTTGCCCACCAGATAGCCGACGCATTCACCGTTATCGCCGAAGTTCAGTGCGGTGGAAGTGGTGCCACGCCACCCCATCTTGTGGAACAGCCCCGCGAGCAACACGTCGTTGCGCTGACCGAGGCTGCCGTCATCGTTGACCAGAAATTTCGGCACGATGAACAGAGAAATGCCCTTCACCCCCGGCGGCGCGTCCGGCAGTTTGGCCAGCACCATGTGCACGATATTTTCCGAGAGGGGGTGATCACCGCCGGAAATGAAGATCTTGTTGCCCTTGAGGCGATAAGTGCCGTCGGACGCAGGCTCGGCGCGTGTACGAATATCCGACAACGATGAGCCAGCGTGGGGCTCGGTCAGGGCCATGGTGCCGAAGAAACGACCGTCGATCATCGGTTGCAGAAAGCGCTGCTTCTGCTCGTCGGTGCCGAAGCTTTCGATCAGGTTCGCCGCGCCCATGGTCAGGAACGGATACGACGTCGATGCGGCGTTGGCCGACTGGAAGTGCGCGAAGCAGGCCTGCGAGAGCAGCGTAGGAAGTTGCATGCCACCGGCGTCGAAACTTCTCGCGGCGTTGAGGAATCCGGCCTCAAGGAAGGCATCCACCGCCGGTTTCACCTCGGGAATCAGAATCGCCTTACCGTCCTCGTAGCGCGGCTCGTTCTCGTCGCCCTTGCGGTTGTGCGGCGCGAAGTATTTTTCGGCGATGTTGCGTGCGGTGCCGATGGCGGCGTCGAAGGTCTCGCGATTGTGCTCGGCAAAACGCTCACGGCGGGTCAGGCCCTCGGCATCAAGGACTTCATACAGCTCGAAAGCCAGATTGCGGGAACTGAGCAGCGTCTCGGACATGGCGGCCTACCTTTTTTTGGGTTGGGCCGAGTTTAGGCGTGCTGATAAAAGCTGAACAGGATGATTGATAAGCGTGATGGAGGGGCAAAACGAGTGTAGGGCATGATCGTTCCCACGCTCTGCGTGGGAATGCAGCCCGGGACGCTCCGCGTCCCTAAACGGCGTGACGCAGAGCGTCACAGGAGGCATTCCCACGCGGAGCGTGGGAACGATCAATCAACCAGGGACGTTAGCCGATGGTCATCAGGCTGGCATTACCACCCGCCGCAGCCGTGTTAACGCTCAACGCCCGCTCGATCACCAGACGCTCCAGCGCAATGTTGGTCTCGCCCTGGGACAAGCCCTGAACACCAACAATGGCACCGGCACGCTTGGCAATCTGCTGGCAAACGCCACGCAACTGGTCGGAATGGCCGTGATGCAGAACCGCATCAAACACCACTTCGTCTTTATTCCAGTCGGAAACCAGCTTGATCCGCGCCTGAACGTCCTTCGGCAAGCGTGCGAACAAGGCCTTGCTGATGTCGGATTCCGGCCATACCGCCGAACCGCCAACCGCCAGCACTGCTGCCAGTTGCGTCAGCAGATCACCTTCAACCTCCGTCAGGCACAGCACGTGCTCGCGCGGCAGGATGGCGTAGCTGTTCTTCTCACCGGTCGGGCCGGCCAGCACGCGGGTGATGCCGCTCTGCGACTGCGCAGCGTACTGCACGCACAGAGCGCTCAAGTCGGCGTACTTATTGCTCTCGGCCCAGGCTTTCAGGGCATTCAGCGGTTTGCTCATGGCATCACGCAGACGCACGTCCGGCGCCACGGCAGCATCACCGCGAGCGAAGGATTGTTCGATCGCATCGGTAGGACGCGTCGACAGCAAACGGTACAGGTACAGCGGGCCGCCGGCTTTCGGGCCAGTGCCCGACAGGCCTTCGCCGCCGAACGGCTGCACGCCGACCACGGCACCGACGATGTTGCGGTTGACGTAGACGTTACCGGCGTTGACGTTGTCGATCACCTTGGCGATGGTCTCGTCGATACGGGTGTGCACGCCGAGGGTCAGGCCGTAGCCGGAAGCGTTGATCTGGCCGATCAGTTGATCGATCTCTTTGCGCTTGTAGCGCACCACGTGCAGCACCGGACCGAAGATCTCGCGTTGCAGCTCATCGAAGCTTTCCAGTTCGATCAGGGTCGGCATGACGAAGGTGCCGCGTTTGACTTCTTCAGTGTCGGCAATTGCCACTTGGTACACGTTGCGACCTTTGTCGCGCATGCCCTGGATGTGCTTGTCGATGCCAGCCTTGGCTTCAGCGTCGATGACTGGGCCGATGTCCACGGACAGGCGTTCAGGATTGCCGAGACGGCTTTCAGCCATCGCGCCTTTGAGCATTTCGATGACGCGATCAGCGGAATCTTCCTGCAGGCACAACACACGCAGCGCCGAGCAACGCTGACCGGCGCTGTCGAAGGCCGAGGACACCACGTCGATCACCACTTGTTCGGTCAGTGCCGAGGAGTCGACGATCATTGCGTTCTGGCCACCGGTTTCGGCGATCAGCGGAATCGGACGGCCCTGGCTGTCCAGGCGACCGGCAATGTTGCGTTGCAGCAGACGAGCAACTTCAGTGGAACCGGTGAACATCACGCCTTTGACGCGCTCGTCACCGACCAGACCGGCACCGACGGTTTCACCGCGCCCCGGCAGCAGTTGCAGCACGCCTTCTGGAATCCCGGCTTCGAGCAGCAAGCGCACGGCTTGTGCGGCAACCAGCGGGGTTTGCTCGGCCGGTTTGGCCAATACCGGGTTACCGGCAGCCAGTGCCGCAGCGACTTGGCCGCTGAAGATTGCCAGCGGGAAGTTCCACGGGCTGATGCACACCACCGGGCCCAGTGGGCGGTGGGCGTCGTTGCTGAAATCGTTGCGTGCCTGCACCGCGTAATAACGCAGGAAGTCGACGGCTTCGCGGACTTCGGCGATGGCGTTGGCGAAGGTCTTGCCGGCTTCGCGAGCCAGCAGACCCATCAGCGGCTGGATCTCGCCTTCCATCAAGTCAGCGGCACGCTCCAGAATCGCCGCGCGCTCGGCCGGCGGGGTGGCCTGCCAGATCGGTGCAGCGTTGAGGGCGCACTGGATGGCGTTGTCGACGTCCTCGACGGTGGCTTCCTGAACGTGACCGACCACATCACGATGGTCTGCCGGGTTCAGTACTGGCGCAGGCGTTTCGTTGCTGGAAGTGCAACCGAGCATCGGCGCGGCTTTCCAGTTGTTGTGCGCGGTGGCGAGCAGGGCGCAGGACAGCGAGGCCAGACGATGTTCGTTGGCCATGTCGATGCCGCTGGAGTTGGCGCGCTCGGAACCGTACAAGTCACGCGGCAGCGGAATACGCGGGTGCGGCAGGCCGAAACCACCTTCCACGGTTGCCATCTGCTCGATCTGCGCAACCGGATCGGCCACCAGTTCCTGAATCGAAATCGACTGGTCGGCGATGCGGTTGACGAACGAAGTGTTCGCGCCGTTTTCCAGCAAACGACGTACGAGGTACGCCAGCAGGGTTTCATGAGTACCAACCGGAGCGTACACGCGGCACGGACGGTTCAGCTTGCCTTCGGAAACTTTGCCTACAACCTGCTCGTACAAAGGTTCGCCCATGCCGTGCAGGCACTGGAATTCGTACTGGCCCGGGTAATAGTTCTGACCGGCAATGTGGTAGATGGCCGACAGGGTGTGGGCGTTGTGCGTGGCGAACTGCGGGTAGATGACTTCCGGCACCGACAGCAGTTTGCGGGCGCAGGCGATGTAGGAAACGTCGGTGTACACCTTGCGGGTATAGCCCGGATAGCCTTCCAGG
>NZ_JBIUVJ010000031.1:55300-59293 GCF_044742875.1 Pseudomonas sp. NPDC087817 | reverse complement strand
AGTCGGCTGAATAATGAAAACGTCTTTACCGCGAACGTTTTAATTGATAGCGGCAGTGATTTCGCCGTCGGAAAATTTACCGACAGAGATGTCACCGAGAGGGATATGCAGCTGACGTACAACACGCCGAGCCAGATCGGGGTTAGCGTTCCCCGTAAAGACCATCATCTTGGACACGCGCAGTACCTAGAGGCTGAGGGTAACCTGGATGAGTATAGAAAATGGCAGGGGCGGCTGGATTCGAACCAACGCATGGCAGGATCAAAACCTGCTGCCTTACCGCTTGGCGACGCCCCTGTATCTGTTGCATCAAGTGCCGAGCACTTGGTTCCTTTAGAGCAGACTTTGCAGCTTGCGATGCAACATCGAAACGTTGCTTCCTTTTGCTACAAACCCTGTAAGGGTCTCTGTCAGAAGGGCCGAGACTTTATCAGCTTCAGCTTTGCTTGGGAAGCCCCCAAACACACAACTTCCAGTTCCGGTGAGCTTTGCTTCGGTAAATTTACCTAACAAATCCAATGCGTTACGTACTTCCGGATAACGCCTTGCAACCACCGGCAAGCAGTCATTTCGACTGTTTCCCTCGGGAACGGGGCGCACTTTAATGGGCGGCGTGTTACGTGTCAACAAAGGATCGGAAAAAATTTCTGCCGTACTTACAGAGACTTGCGGCACGAGTACCAGATACCAAGGTTCTTCGGGATCGACAGGGGTGAGTTTTTCGCCCACGCCCTCGGCAAACGCCGCGTGGCCACGGACGAAAACCGGCACGTCAGCACCAAGCGTCAGGCCCAGTCCGGCCAGGCGATCCTCATCCCACCCCAACTGCCACAAATGATTGAGCCCGAGCAAAGTGGTTGCCGCGTTCGAACTGCCGCCACCAATGCCGCCGCCCATGGGCAGCACCTTGTCGATCCAGATGTCGATGCCGAGCGCACAGCCAGATTGTGCCTGGAGCATTTTTGCTGCGCGCACGATCAGGTTGCTGTCGTGGGGAACGCCTGCGAATTCAGTGTGCAGTTGAATCACGCCGTCATCGCGCACGGCAAACGTGATTTCATCGCCGTAATCGACAAACTGAAACAGTGTCTGCAACTCGTGGTAACCGTCTTCACGGCGACCAAGAATGTGCAGCATCAGATTGAGTTTGGCCGGCGAGGGCAGGGTCAGACGTGCAGCGGTCATGGGTTATTGCCCCAACTTGCGCGGTTGCCAGGTTTTGATCACCAGCGTTACGTCGAGGTCGGTGCCGTGCAGCTTGATGCGTTCTGGCAACCAGTAACCATTTTGTTCGGTGTAAGCGGTGTATTCGACTTTCCAGCCATCCTGTTCAAGGTTGGCCAGACGGCTGTCGGCGTCCAGATTCAGGCGGCTTTTGCTGTCTGGTGCAGGCAGGCCACGGACCCACCAGGCCAGATTCGACACCGGCAATTTCCAGCCCAGTTGCTCTTCAAGCAAAGCTTCCGGCGATTGCGATTCGTAGCGACCCTGGTTGGCGACTTCCAGCGCCACCTTGCCCGGACGCCCGGTCAGACGTGCCGCGCCGCGACCCAGCGGGCCGGACAGGCGGATGTCGTAGTAATCCTGACGTTGCAGCCAGAACAACGTGCCGCTACCGGAATCTTTCGGTGCGCGGATGCCGATCTTGCCGTCAATCTGCCAGCCGTCGAGGCCGGTCAGCTGTTGTTTGTTCGCGGCCCATTGAGCGGGACTGCCGTGGCCCTCGACCGATTCGCGAGTACCAAAACCCGAGCAGCCAGCGAGCAGAGCGATGAAGCTGAAAACAATAACGTGGCGCAAAAACATGAGTTAAAGAGTCTCGGATCCGGTCAGGCGCTTGATGGTGCTGCGCAGAATGGTGCTGTCGGGCTGATCCTTGAGGAATTTGCCCCAGACTTGCTTGGCTTCACGCTGGTTGCCCTTGACCCACAACACTTCGCCCAGATGCGCGGCGACTTCGTGGTCAGGGAAACGCTCCAGCGCCTGGCGCAGGTATTTCTCGGCGTCGTCCAGATTGCCCATGCGGAAGTTCACCCAGCCGAGGCTGTCGAGTACCGCCGGGTCTTCCGGATTGATCTGGTGTGCCTGCTCGATCAGCGCTTTGGCTTCAGCGTAACGAGTCGTGCGATCGGAAAGGGTGTAGCCCAGAGCGTTCAGCGCCATGGCGTTGTCCGGGTCACGCTTGATGATCAGGCGCAGGTCTTTTTCCATCTGCCCCAGGTCATTGCGTTTTTCCGCGAGCATGGCGCGGGTGTAGAGCAGATTCAGATCGTCCGGGTATTGCAGCAAGGCTTGCTGCAAGGTTTTCCAGGCCTTGTCGTCCTGTTTATTGGCCGACAGGGTTTCCGATTCGATCAGGTACAACTGGATCGCGTAATCCGGTTGTGCGTCGCGCTCGGCCGCCAGTTTGCTTTGTGCTTCGGCGGTTTTGCCGTTGTTCATCAGGATATCGGCCTGACGCAATTGCGCCGGCAGATAATCATTACCCGGGCCAACTTGGGCGTATTCGATCAATGCGCCTTGCGGGTCGTTGCGTTCTTCGGCGATGCGCCCGAGGTTCAGGTGCGCCGAATCAACGTGGCTCTCCCGGGCGATCAGGTCTTCCAGATACCCTTTGGCCTCATCCCAGGCCTTGGCTTCCAGGCATACCAGCGCCAGCGAGTAGCGCAGTTCGTCGTCTTCCGGGTATTGCTGAACGAGGCTGGAGAACTCGGCCTTGGCGTCGTCCATCCGGTCCTGTTCGACCAACGTGCGCGCATAGGTCAGGCGTAGACGCTTGTCGTCCGGGTACTTCTTGATGCTTTTGCGCAGCAGCGGCAGTGCTTCGTCACCACGATTCATGGTTTGCAGCAGGCGTGCGCGCAGCAGAATCGGGGCGATTTCGCCGTCTTCCGGTGGATTGTCTTCAAGCAGGGTCAGCGCCGCTTTGTTGTCGCCGTCCTGCTGCAAGAGCAGGGCCTTGCCGAAAATCAGCTGGCTGTTCTTCGGGTGGCGTTGCAACAAACGGTCGAAACTTTTCATCAGACCGTTGCGGGTCTCCTGATCGGTATCGGCTGCCGACAGCGCGAGGAAGTCGAAATGGGTGTCGCCCTTGCCCTGCAGGACTTTCTCCATATAGACCATCGAGTCGTCATAGCGCCCGGCGCGCGCCAGTTGCACGGCGGCGGCGCGTTGCGCTTCGAGATCGTCCGGAGCGTTTTTCGCCCAGATAAGCGCAGTATCCAGCGCTGGCTGATCCGCGCCGAGGTATTCAGCAATACGGAATGCGCGCTCGGAAACGCCGGGATCCTGCGTATTGATGGCCTGGGTCACGTAGTTGTCCAGGGCAATGTCGAAACGATTGCGCTGACCAGCGAGTTCGGCGCTCAGCAGGCTGAACACGGTTTCTTCGCTGAACGAGCTGTAAACCTTGGGCTTTTCAGGCGCGGGCGTGGTGTCTTCGACCGGTGAGGCACCGTCCTGCGAAACGGGGGCCATGGCCTGGCAGCCGCTGAGGAAGACAAAAGCAAGGAGCAACGCGGAGGATCTATTCATATAGGAAGAGGACGACTAACCTGCGGTCGGATCATCATGACACAAGCCTTCGGCCAAACATAACCGAGTCTCAATTGTGCCCATTATAGGGGCTGACAATTGGGACAATAGTCAGCGGTAGTTGTTCTGAATCTGACGAAGGTGGACAATTGCCGGCTTCACGTCACCATCAGCGACCTTGAATGGCCTTCCTTGCACTTGGTATTAACCACAAGACTGCTTCAGTAGACGTCCGCGAGCGCGTGGCCTTTACCCCTGAGCAGCTGGTTGAGGCCCTGCAGCAGCTCTGCCGAATTACCGACAGCCGCGAAGCTGCGATCCTCTCCACCTGCAACCGCAGTGAGCTTTATATAGAACAGGATCAGCTTTCTGCGGATATCGTGCTGCGCTGGCTGGCCGACTATCACCATTTAAGCCTCGATGAGCTGCGCGCGAGTGCTTATGTGCATGAAGATGATG